>JANMVW010000385.1:0-9804 GCA_031393555.1 Acidobacteriota bacterium | reverse complement strand
CGAGACGATCCCGTCGTTCGCGCCCAGGACCGATGCGCGAAGCCATCCGATGTGCTCCGAGCGATGATGTTCCGAATGCGACATGGTGGCTCGCTCCTTGGCTCGCCCTGCGCCGGGCAGGCGACAGCCTACGACGAAACGGTCACGCCGCGTCCGCCTTCCTCCACACGGCCAGCCCAAGTGCGAGCGCGATCTGCAAGAGCATCCCGAAAATTCCATGCCGAGAGAAGAACTGAAGATACACGGCAACCAGGAATCCGGCGGTGACGGAGAGCTTGCGCGCGAGGCTCGCGTCCCCCGCCGCCAGGTAGACGATCCCCAAGATCAGCGACGTGGCCACCGGCACGAACGGGAACAGACCGAACATCGATGCGTCGTTTCTTCCTTACCAAGCCACGCCCGGCGACGTTCCGACGTACGTGTCGGATTCGAGTTGGTCCAGCATGAAGGCCGCCACGTCGGCGCGAGAGACGCGTACGCCCCACAAGGCGTTGCCGACACGCGCGCCCTGCCGGACGACGCCTCGCTTCGCCCCGTTGGTCAGCACCCCGGGCCGGACGATGACCCAACTCACACGGCTTGCGGCGATCATCCGCTCTTGCCGGGTCTTGTCCCAAAAATAGAAGGGCAAGATCACAGGGATGATGAACAGCGTGTAGAGCAGGCCCAACCGGAAAGCGCTGTCTCCGAGGCCGAGGGACGTCTCGCAGACGAAGCGCGAGACGCCCTGGGCCTCCATCGCCCGCAGGAGGTGGCCCGTCCCTCGCGACAGAATGCGCGTCGGGCCCAAGTAGCGCTTGTGACCGAGGGCGGACAAAACGGCGTCTTGGCCTTGCACGGCGGCATCGACCGAGGCGCCGTCTTGCACATCGCCTCGGACGACCTTGAGCCGGGGGTGGGTCAGCTGAAGGCGCGACGGATTTCTCGCCAGGGCCGTCACCGTGTAGCCGCGCTCCAGAGCTTGTGCCACCAGCTGACGTCCGGTCCCCCCGGTCGCACCCACGATCAGGATGCGCTCGGGGCGAGGCTTGGTTTCCATGGCGGAAGAGGCGGTACGCCCCCAATGCCCGGCCCCAGCCAGCGCCATCGAAAGGGCGATCGCGTACACGAGAAACAGAAGGAGCAGCGTCATCGCCGGTGCACCGCGGCGTGGGCCGCTTCTTGGAGGGCCTCCAGCGCTCGTCGATCCTCCGGATCGAGGCGGTCGGCGGAGACGGCCTGAACCTTCTCGATCGACGCGAGAAAGAGAGCCCACCCGTCGGTCAGCCCGTTGAGACAAGCAAAGCCTGAGCGCAATTCGGCGGCGGCCTCGCCATGCGATCGGCGCTCCAGCCGGGTCATCAGCTCCCGCGCCGCCTCGAGACACTCCACGGTCGAACGGAAGGCGGGCTTGCGCGTTTGCGTTTTCATCCTCTCCTCGCGCGGAAGCGATCGGCCAGCAGGGAACCGGCGATTCCGGCCGCCAGGATACCGAGCACCACCGCGAGCAAGACCAGGTTGAAATGCGGCCCGAGGACGAGCTTCAGCCATTCGGCCAACAGCATCTTGACGCCCACGACCAACAAGACCATGGCGAGCGCCACCTTGAGGTAACGGAACTTGTCCACCATCCCGGCCAACGCGAAGTAAAGCGACCGGAGGCCGAGGATCGCGAACACGTTGCTGGTGAACACCAAGAACGAGTCACCCGTGATGGCGAAGATGGCCGGGATCGAATCGACCGCGAAGATCACGTCGGTCGTCTCGACCATGACCAGGGCCAGCGCCAGGGGCGTGAGGAGCAGCGTCCCCGGCCGGGCGCTGTCCACGACGCGATCGGGGATCGACGGCGCGCCGGGAAACTCGCCCTCGTAGGATGCGGGCGCGCCGGCACGCACGACGAAGTGCTCGCCGTGGAACCGCGAGCTCACGGGGAACAAACGGCGCGTCCATCGGACGACGAGGTTCTTGTTGGGATCGGTGTGCTCCGTCTTGAGCACGAGCATTTTGATCGCCGTCAGGATCAAGAACACGGCGAACACGTAGAGCACCCAGTGGAACTCGGCGATCAGTTTCGCCCCGAGCACGATCATGGCGCCGCGCAGGATGAGCGCGCCGAGGATCCCCCAGAACAACACGCGATGCTGGTAGAGCGGCGGAACCGCGAAAAAACCGAACAGCATCGAGATCACGAAGATGTTGTCCACGCTGAGGGACTTTTCGACGACGTAGCCGGTCAGGTACTTCTCGGTGGCCCGCGCGCCGTCGTTCATCAGCCCATCGACGGAATCCGCCACCGTCCCCAGGCCGAACCAATGTCCCTCGTAGGCGAAATACACGAACACCGCGAACGTCAGCCCCAACGCGAGCCAGACCGCCGACCAGGCGAGGGCTTCCTTGACGCCGACGACGTGGGCCTTTCGGTGGAACACCCCGAGGTCCAACGCCAGCATCAGCAGCACGAACGCGATGAACGCCAACCAGACCCAGATCATCCGAGGTTCACCCTGTCGAAGAATTCGACGACCCCGGTTTCGAGCGAGTATTCAGCGCCCACGACGAGGAGCCCGTTCGTCTGGACGAGCTGCTCGAGGACCTCCGACCCGTGCCGCAAATGGTCTACCGAGGCGCGGATGTTCGCCCTCACCGCTTGCCGCACCAGGGCCTCGGGATCGTGTCTGAGCTCGGTCGCCAGCAGCGCCTCGACCGACGGCCGGACCCGGTCGACGATCGAGCGCAGGTTGCGCGACTGGGCGGTCGGTTGCTGAAGCTCTTCGAGGGTCGCCAGGATCGCTCCGCACTGCGAGTGCCCCAACACGACAACCAGCCGCGTGCCGAACCGGGCCGCGGCGAATTCGACGCTCCCGACTTGAGACGACGCGACGATGTTCCCGGCGACGCGGATGACGAAGAGCTCGCCCAGCCCCTGGTCGAACACGATTTCCGCGGGCACGCGCGAGTCGGAGCACCCGAGGATGATGGCGAACGGCTCCTGGCCGGCGGTCAGCTCGTTGCGACGCGCCCCGCTCGCGAGGGCTTCGCTGCTTCGATCGTCCGAGACGAAGCGGCCGTTCCCCTCGCGAAGTCGCAGCAAGGCTTCTCGTGCCGAGATCATCGACGTTGCTCCTCAAAGGTCTCGATGAGTCCGCGAATCAACTCTTGGGTATCGGCGGCCGCCAGACGCGTTCGTGGATGGGCCCACGGCGGCTCGGCCATCACCGGGGAACTGGTGTGATCGCGGCCGTAGGGAACCAGCTGCGCCAACCCGAACAGCACGAGAGCAACCCAACCGGCGCGCACGGCGAACCTCCGCAGCTTCGTCTGCATGCACGATACGCTATCACTTCGGCCCCTGGTTCCATCGCCGGAGCACGAAGTTCAAGCTCGATGCGAAGGCGACCCCGACCCGCTACGGCACCATCAACGCGTCGACACCCCACGAGGAGGCGTGAACAGGACCCAACCGAACCCCACGCAGAATACCCCGTACACCGTCGCGCCCAGGACAACGACGGGAGGCCGCGGCCCGGCGATCACCGCCTTCAATAGGGCGAGCGCCACGACCGTGAAGTGCATGAAATTGCCGAAGGCCACCGGGCGGCCGTAGATGCCGCCGATGAGATTCCCGCGAGCCATCCAGTTGAGCATCGCAAAACCCAGATAGAGAGCTCCGGTGACCTGGACGAGCAAGATCTCCAGCACTTCGGCCCTGGAACCGAAAACGATCAGGATCTCTCGAGGGACGAAGGAGGCCAGAAGGCCCAACGCCGCCAGGACCGCGGCGCTCACGATCATCAGGAGTTTCGTGTTCATGCGAGGGGCTCTTGTCGCAAGCGATTTCCGGAATCTGCGACGGCGCGGTGACCCCTCATTCCGCCGTTGTCGGGTCGATGACCGATCGGACCCTCGAGACCGTGTTCGCGGGGAACCCGCCCTTCCGGGCGTGCTCGCGCACCATCTCTTCGTTCGGGGCGACGTACACGCAGTAGATCTTGTCGTCGGTGACGTAGCTTTGAACCCATTGGATCTGCGGACCCATGGCGTTCAGCACGCCGCAGGACGTCTGCGCGATCGCGTGCAGTTCGGGATTGGACAGCTTTCCGGCTCCAGGGATTTCTCTTTCGATGACGAACTTGGGCATGACGGAAACCTCCTTGTGTTGAGGTCAAGAGTATGCGCCTGGTTTCCCCAGGGTCGCACGCGCTCGTTCATTCGGCCCACCCCGGGATCATGCCGCGCCGAGCTCCGCGAGCACCTCGCGGGTCCGCCGGACGGTCGCGAACTCGCCGTGGAGGCTCGCCAACGCCAGGCGATGCATTTGGTCGGCGCTGTGGTGCTCGCCGTCCGGGCCTATCCGCTCGAACGTGGCGGTGGCATCGGACACCACGATCGCCTTGAAGCCGAGGTTGGCGGCCATGCGCGTGGTCGTCGACACGCAATGATCCGTGGTGAGACCAACGACGACGACGGTGTCGATCCGATGGTCCCGAAGGTGGGCTTCGAGCGTCGTCCCGATGAAGGCGCTGTTCACGGTTTTCTGGAAGACGGGCTCGCCGGGCTGCGGGGCGGCCTCGGGTATGAACGCGTTGCCCGGCTGATGAGGCCGCAAGGGCGATTGGGGCTCTTGGGACATGTGTTGCACGTGAATCACCGGGTGCCGTTTCTGCCGCCAGACCGAAAGCAGCGCCGCGATGTGACGCTCGGCGTCGGGGTTGTTCCGTTCGCCCCAATACGGGTCGGCGAACCCCTGTTGGACATCGATCAGAAGGAGTGCGGTTTCAACGGAGATCGACATGGTGCCTCCTTCCCCTTGGCGGGCCACGTTTTACGAGCGAGGGACGGGACGGTCCGTGACCACCGGGAGGTAGGGCTCCCACGGCCCGATCGCCTCACGATACTGTTTCGCCATGACCCGCACGGCTTGGGCAATATGCCCGAGGTCGTGCACGACCCACGCCGCGAGGAGTTGCCTCAGGGTGACGGACCCGAGGCTAGGGTGCACCCCTTGCCGGTCCAAGTCCGCCTCGCTCAGGTGCCAGGACTTCAAGGTTTCGAGGTTCGAACGCGGGAGGGGGAGCCCCCCGCGAGGATGATGCGGGCTCGAGGGATCCAATCCGTTTCCTCGCCGTCGATGAGGTGCCCGACGACGTCGAACGGAGAAAACGTCGCGGGGCCCTCCGTGGCGCGGCTCCAGGCTTCATCGCGGTCGCCGAGCAAGTTGAAGAGTGTGCCGGGAGTGCGCCGAAGCACATCCGATGACAGGTCGAGATCGAATCGCATGCCCGCCTCGTGGCCTTCTCTTCGATCAGTGTTCGATCGCGGTATTCCAGCCGCCATACACACCTTGGTGCGTCAACGCCAAACCCTTGAACAGACCTCGAGCGACGGTGATGTCCTCGATCGTCGGCAGCATCGTCCGCGAGGCGACGCAGACCCAGTTGTCCTCGTTTTCCCCCGCGCTGACCGTGACGCCGTACCCCATGGGACGAAGAGCGGTCGCCGCCGCTTCCGCCGCGGCCTCGGAGGGAAGATAGAGGTAGAACTCAACGCGGTGCGGCTTGGCCAAGTCCGACCCCGCCGACCGAAGCTGACTCAAGGCCTCGCGATCCTCGGCAACTTCTTCGGCGTTGACTCGGGACACGCCTTTCTCCTCCGGAGAGGCACAGGCCGCCGACGCGGCCACCATCACCACGGCAAGGGCGAATGAGACTCGTCTGGGCGTCTTCGTCATCGTGATCCTCTTGGCGCTCGCGTTTCGCGGCGCGGGCGCTGTTTTGCCGAGACCGACTTGATCACGGTAGAGCCGCGTCCGGTTGCCGGCAACGGGGTCTTGGCCTGGGCCATGGCCGCGCGAAGCAGCGCCTCCACCGCGGGGACCGCCAGCGAGGCCGCACTTTCGAGACGGACATAGCGGTTTTGATTCCCGCTACCGAGCAGGATCCCGTCGGGATCCGGCAGCGATGCGCCGTAGTAGAACGAGAGCGCCACGCCCTTCGGCGAGATGGCCAACGACACCAGACAGTCGGAGGCACGCTCCGTCGACGAGAATCCGATCGCCAAGAACTGGTAGTTGTCGTAGACGAGTTCGACGGCGGTGGGAAGGCGCTTACGGAGCGCAGCCCGAGTGGCACGCGCCAGTCTCGCAACCGCCGGATCGTACTTGGCGACGAAACCCGCGAGTCGTTTGGCGGATGACTCCGCGGAGACGACGGATCGATCGCGCTTCGAATCGCCGACTTTCATGCGACGCTCCGGTCGGTGCGTGGCCTCACTGTTGACGCCGTGCGGTGGCCGTTCCCCGTCCGCCGGCGATCACGCGTTGAACCCAGCAGCTTCCCATAGTAGAGGAACGTCGCCGGCCGTGCCGACGCAAGGCCTACGACGCCACGAACCGGCGGATGGATCGACTTTCAGGCGCCGTCATGGAACCGCACCCTGTACCGGAGCTTACGTTCGCCGCCAAGAAATGACGGGGTGACGAACTCCTCGACAAGCACACCGCCATTGGCTTCGACGACCCGCCGTGAAGCCACGTTGTCCGGGTCGGTCGTGAGCTCGACGAACCGAAGGCCAAAGGCCTCGGCTTCTCGAAGCACTTCTCTCAAAGCTTGCGTGGCGTACCCGCGCCTTTGCTTCCAGGGCACCACGGCATATCCGATGTGCCCAAGGCAGTGCGGTGGGAGCGCCTCGGTCCCGCGCTGCCAACGTAGCCCGATACTCCCACAGAATTCCCCGTCCCACAGCCACCGGCGATAGCCAGGAACCCGCGGCGCCGTCGTGCCGTCGAGCAGGGTGACCGGGGCGCCGGCGGCTTCCCTATCAACCAGGCTTGCGATGAACGCATCCGCGTCTTTGGCGATCCGAGCGAGTTCCTCATCCGCGGCGACTTTGCCGCGGAGACTGTCCGGCGACCAGCCTCGCTCGAGAGCCGCTACGTAGCTCGGCAGATACTCCCGCGACGGCCACACCAGTTTCATTTCTTGCATCGCAGCCTCCTGCATCGAAGGAACCGTCCCTCGAGCGCAGGCCGTCAGGGCAACTGAAACGAGGAACGAGAACCGAGCCACGACGCGGCCCACCACGGACGCCGTGAACAAAAGAAGGCGCGAGGCCTCGGCGGCCGGTCAGGAAGAGTCATCATGGTCCTACACGTTCGGTCGCGAACCGACGTCATTTCACTTCCGGAGCAGGTACAAACCTGCGATGGACAAAGCAATGCCGACGACACGTTCACGAGTCACAGGCTCCCGGAACGCGATGAACCCAACCAAGGCCATGATTGCTGCGCCGCCGGCAAGCACCATCGGGACCGCAGACAGCGGACCGCCACGCTGGAACAACTGGAAGAACGCGATGGTCCCCGCGCCCACACACACGCCAGCGAGAAGGGACCACGTGATTCCGGCGCTTGTGATCGGCTGCGTCCAGTTGTGCGTGGCCTTCAGATACGCGAGGTACCCGAGGATCGACACCGCCGCCGACGCTTCAACGATGAAACCCCCAACGCCATCTCCGATGCGATCGGCCGCCAAGCGTGTGAACACCTGGTGTAGCCCGTAAAGCAGCGCCGCGATGACGGCAAGCCAAAACCACTGAGACATCACGCGCTCTCCTGTAAATGCCTTGATCATCGGTTCCCTTTCGAGTCCGCCGGACGCCCCGCTTCTGCGGCGGCGCTCAGCGCCTTGCGTTGCATCGGGTGGTCAGGCTTCCACGTCTCGGTGCTCGTCACTCGCCCGCAGGCCGCTCGAACCAATCGTATTCCCAGGCCCAGGGCATCGTCGTCTGGCCGAGAATGGCTCGGGTCAGGTCCGGATAGATGCGCTCGGCCCGCACGTCGTTTGAGAGCAAGACCAGGCATCGCTTCCGGCTCTCGAGACAGACGACCCGGTTGCCGGTCCAGTCGTTGTGACCGCCCTTGAACCACATCGCCCCGGAAGGATCCTGGAAGGTGACCAGTCCCAGGCCGGCCGCAAGCCCGATGCTCGCGTTGGCGGGGTTGATTCCGGGAGCGAGTGTCGGGAATTGATGAGCCGAGGTGATCGCGACCTGCGGCCGCATCATCTCGGCGCGGGACACGCGGGACAGCCCGTCGCCTCGCACGATGCCGGCCCAGAGCCGTGCCTGATCGTCGATATCCGTGTCCATGGAGCCGGCGGCACTCACGCTCGACCGTTCGTCGTGCGGTTCGGGAGTACCCTCGATCCGGAACCCGTCCGCCAGATTCACCCGGAAGTCCGGTCGCCACTGCATGCTGGTTCGCGTCATGCCGAACCGATCGAACGCGCGAGCCTGCATCTCGCGTCCGACATCGAGACCGAGACCCTCCTCGAGCACCAGTTGGGCGAGGTAGAAGCCCTCCCCGGAGTAACCGTAGCGGGCCCCGGGATCGTGGTGGAAGCGCAGTTTCCCGTCATCCTCGAGCGATCGAAAGTTGGCGAATCCCGAGGTATGAGTGAGCAGGATCCTCAGTGTCAGCGCCTTCCACCGCGGATCGCCCGCAAGCTCGTGATAGTCGTCGTACTCGGAGAGAGCGCGCGGGAGCAGGTCCGCGATCGACGCATCGAGGTCAAGCCGGCCTTCGTCCACCAACTGCATGACCAAGTAGGTAAAAGCGGTCTTCGTCAGCGACGCGCCGTACATGATGGTCTGGGTGGTGAGCGGATCGCGTGCCGCGTTCCGAATCCCGTAGGCGGCCACATGAATGATCCGGCCGCGATCGATGACCGCGAGGGTCAGCCCTTGGACGTGCTCACGCTGCATCAGCGCGCGAGCGGTGCTGTCGATGATGACGACGTCGGACGGGCTTTTGACGGTGGGCTGCATCCTGCAACCGTTGAACGCAAGGATCGCAAGGGACGCACCAAGGAGCGGTCGGAGCGTCGATCGAGTCGCCATCTCGTGACGGGGGCGCAGCAGCGGCGCCGAGCGCGGCCGCCATGGCAAGCGGCGCGACGCACGGTCCGGCGGCTGGATAGCGTGGTCCGGCACCAACGCGTTCTTGCATGTCACCCTCACTCCAACCTCGACTCGGACGCGGCGGCTAAGATCCCGCCTCGACATCGGCCGGCTGCAACAAGTAGTAGACCTCCGTTCGCAACAGGGCGGGATCGGCGTGCCAGTGCCCGTACACTTCCCACGACGGACCGGCACGCAACCGGTCGTTCGCGCGGCACCATGCGAGGATCGCGGCATTCGCCTCGCCCAGTCGTCCGTAGTCACCGACGTGCGTCGTCATCGCCGCGACGCCGTGCGGGGTCTGGAGCGGCTCCACGGGACCAACGGCCGCGAACGGGGCCGTAACACCGACGCAGAAATCGACCGTCAACTCATCTGCGGTCGCCGCGCGATAGACAAAAATGTTCTGCCCGTCGAGCTGAACGGCGCCGGCACGCGCCGCCGCATAGACGTGATCCAAGTGGCGTCCGAACTCCTGCGCGACCCGGCCGCGCGGGACCCGCGCCCGCACGCCGGCGACCGCCCGCGCCGCGACGCTCACCTCGTGGACTTCGTAGGGCCCGGACGACATGACGCGACCTCCTCGATCACGCTTCACGCCGCACGTGATCGTCTGCGGTGACGGGGTGGACCGGCGGCTTCACGGTCATGTTAGCCTCACTCCGGTGCTTGATACACAATCGAATAGCGCCAAAACGTGTGGTGCCGGGTCGCGACGGAGACGATGGCAGCGAGCGATCGGGGCGAGGGAGTTGCCTCAGCAACCTCGGCCTAACGCGTTGCATCCGCGGCCACACGAAACGCTGTCAGTTGCCTGCTGTGATTGGACAGGGATCAAAGCGAGTGTGACCATCGGCGGCGCTCACG
>JANMVW010000233.1:0-2510 GCA_031393555.1 Acidobacteriota bacterium | reverse complement strand
GGGAGACCTGACCCACTCAAAACGCAATGGGAGACCTGACCCCCTCAAAACGCAATGGGAGACCTGACCCCCTCAAAACGCAATGGGAGACCTGACCCCCTCAAACGGCGCGCTTGACGATCACGAGGGTCATGTCGTCGTTTTGAGGCGCGCCGTCGGCGAACGCGGTGACCTCGTCGACGATGCGGTGGAGGATCTTCTCGGCCGATGAGCCGGATTCCTCCCGGACCAAATCGACGACGCGTTGGTCGCCGAACATCTTCCCGGCGGGGTTCTCGTACTCGTAGATGCCGTCGGTGATCGCGGCGACGACGTCTCCCGGCTCGATGATCCACTCGCGCGCCGCGGTCGGCTTGAAGATCGGCATCATTCCCATCGGCAGCGTCGTCGCGGCCGCGAGCGACGCCTCGCGCCGCGCCGCGTGGTAGTGGAGGATCGGCCCCTGGCCGCCGGCGTGGTAGGTCAACCGGTGCGACGCCGTGTCGAGCACGCCGAGAAACGCCGTGACGAAACGATTCGAGGACAGGTCGTCGGAGAGTTGGTCGTTGATGTGCCGGAAAGCGTCGTCGAGTCCGGCGCCCAGGCGAACCGCCATGCGCAGCATCGCGCGTACCTGCGTCACGGAAAGCGCCGGGCCGATGCCGTGCCCGGTCGCGTCGCCCAGAAGCAGCATCACGGAGCCGTCTTTCGCGATGACGTCGTAGATGTCGCCGCCGGTCTGATCCGCCGCCCGGCTCCACCCCGCGATTTCGTAACCGGGGAGCTTCGGCATCGTCTTGGGGAGCACGCGCGTCTGGATGTCGCGCGCGACCTCGAGCTCCCGTTCCATCCTCTGCTTGGCGAGCAGGTCCTCGAGCAGGCGCATCCGCTGGATGGCGACCGCGCAACTGGCGGCGAGCGCCGTCGCCAGGTCGACGTCGTCGTCGCCGAACACGCCGATTCGCTTGTTCAAAACCTGCAGCACGCCCACCAGGGCATCGTCGTGGCCGATCAAGGGGATCGTCAGGATGCAGCGCGTCTTGTAACCGGTGGACTTGTCGATGTCCGGATTGAAGCGAGGATCGGCGTAGGCGTCCGGCACGCTGACGATGTGACGCGTCTTGACGCACTCGCCGGCAAACCCGCGGTTCGCCGGGATACGCAACTCCCCCGAGCCCGTCGCGACGCGCGAGGTCAGCACGTCGGCTTGCGCGTCGTAGAGGAAAACGGTGCCGCGCTCCGCATCGAGGATGAGGAGCGCGGCATCGACGACCTTGGCCAACAGGGTGTTCAGGTCGAGGGGCCGCGCCAGCTCGCGCGTGATCTCGAGTACTTTCTCCAACGTTTCGGCGCGGTCCCTCACGGTCGTCTCCCCGCTAGCCGTGCGGCCAGAGCCACGCGAAGATGAGGCCCGTCATCACCCCGTAGGCGATCGAATCGCAAACGCTCTTGATGGTGGCGCTCCACGGGCGCCACATCCAGATCGACTCCGGGATCACCGCCATCGTGTACGACGCGACCGCGATCGTCCCCGTCAGCCGGAAGACGACCTGAAACGACGCGCCGTAAGTGAGTGTGTGCCGCGCGACGTAGGCGGTGACGAAGCTGACGAGGACGCAGTACAGGAAATAGAGGGTCAAGCTCGCTCCCATCGTGGGCACGCCATTTTTTTGCACTCGCAGAATCGCGATCGGTCCATCCTCGAATCGCTTCACGACGGCGGGGTTCTTGCAGTCCTTCATGTCCGGCATGTAGGGGAGCATGTACTGCCCGGGCTTGAGCGCGAGTTTGCGCAGCGCATCGGCCACGCCGTCCTCGCTCGGCAGCTTAGAAAAGTCTTTCTTGTGATGGGGTAGCGCCATCCACACGACGGCGCTTGCGATCCACACGGCGGCCGCGGCGACGACTACCGGCAGCCAGAGGCTTCCAAACGGCATGGTTGATCTCCTCTTAGTAGATGTGCGTTCCACCCGCTGCGCCGGGTGGCGCGTATCCTAACCCGGCCCTTCGACTTCTCCGGTCGCCGGCCCGACTTCGCGGTATATTCCGGCGTTTCGTTATCCATCGTGCTCGCTTCAAGGGGGCCTTCATTTTGGCGAAATCCATTCTGCCGGTGGGACTTTTCCGTAATTTGGCCTGCTTGGTCCCGTGCCTCGCGATGCTGACGCCGTTTGCCACCGGCGCCACTCCCACGGGCTCCACAAGCCTGACGATCGTCGCTTTCCCTTCCTCCGAGGAGGCGAATCTCCGCGGGGCGGGGGTCGAAATCTGGACCCGAAGCGGCGAGGCGATCGTCGGCGGTGCGAGCGAGGCGGCCCTGGCGAAGCTGGCCCAAGCGGGGCTGCAGCCGATCGTCCAGGTGCCGGACTCCGGCCAGTCGATGTTCCTGCTCCACCACGAGGAAGGAATCGTCGCGCCGTCGAACGACGGGGCGACCATCTACGCCCTCAGCCGTGAGATCGACCTCTATCTGTATTCCGCGGGGAAACCGGTCTCACATCCGTTCGTCAAGACTCGGGCCGCTTTCATGG
>JANMVW010000222.1:0-26352 GCA_031393555.1 Acidobacteriota bacterium | reverse complement strand
AAAGTGTGCTCGGCGGAAGAGTCGGCGCGTCTCATCTTCGAGCTCATGCAGCCCCGATATAAGAAAGAATTCGAGGAATGCTCCGACACCGACTTCGCGCACGAGATTCCGGGCCTCGCCCGGTTCCGCTGCAACGTCTTCGCCGACCGGAAGGGTCCGGGGGGCGTTTTCCGGGTCATTCCGACCAAGATCCCGTCGGCCGCCGACCTCGGCCTCTCGAAAGCGGTACTCGATCTGTGCTTTCTGTCGAAGGGTCTCGTGCTCGTCACGGGACCGACCGGCTCGGGGAAGTCGACGACCCTCGCGGCGATGGTCGATCACATCAATACGAACCGTACCAATCACATCATCACGATCGAGGACCCGATCGAGTTCGTGCATCAGAACAAGCAGTGCCTCATCAACCAACGCGAAGTGGGGATCCACACGGAGAGTTTCAAAAAAGCCTTGCGTGCCGCGCTTCGTGAGGACCCGGACATCGTGCTCGTGGGTGAGATGCGCGACCTCGAGACGGTCGCGATCGCGATCGAGACGGCCGAGACCGGCCATCTCGTCTTCGGCACGCTTCACACGTCGACGGCGCCTTCGACCGTGGATCGGATCATCGACCAGTTCCCGGCCGACCGGCAGTCTCAGATCCGCGTGATGCTCTCGGAATCATTGAAGGGCGTCATCTCGCAGACTCTTTTGAAGTGCAAGACCGGCGGGCGTGTCGCCGCTCAGGAAATCCTCATCGGCGTGCCGGCGATCGCGAACCTCATTCGCGAGGGCAAGACGTTTCAGATCCCGAGCATCATGCAGACCTCGCGCAAGCACGGCATGATCATGATGAACGACGCCCTCGTCGATCTCGTCAAGCGAGGCCTCGTCACGGCCGACGAGGCCTATTTGAAGGCGATCGACAAGCACAGCCTACTGTTGCAGTTCAAGAACGCGAACATCACACCGCCGAACCTGCCGAACCAGACTCCCTAGCCTCCACAAATTCGTCCGAAAAACTCTTGACACGGCGATAGCACCCTCTATATTGGGGCGAGGTTTGGTGATACCACCAGATCTTGAGCCCCGTATCCCGGGCGGTGCTCATCAACGTACCGGGGATAGGAGTCAGGAACATGGCCACGAAGAAAAAAGCTGCGAAGAAGACCACCAAGAAGAAGGCTGCGAAGAAGTAACTCGTCTTCAAGACAACTCAGGCCGTTCGTGGAAAGGGCCGGTGGAAACACCGGCCCTTTTCTTTTGGTGCGATCGAGACCGCCTGCCGGGTTCTCGTTATCGGATCGTCCCGTGACTCAGATCGATGAGCCGGACACCCAGTTGCGGCGCGACCTCCGCGCTCTTGGTGTCCCGGTAGAACTCGCCGTAGTAGATCGTGCGAATTCCAGCGTTGGTGATCAGCTTGAAGCACGCCCAGCAGGGGGATGCGGTCGTGTAGATCTCGGCGCCTTCGATGCGCACGCCGTTTTTGGCCGCCTGGATGATCGCGTTGGCCTCGGCGTGAACTGTCGCGACACAGTGCCCGTCTTCCATGAGGTGGCCGACGTCGTCGCAGTGCGGCATCCCTCGAATCGAGCCGTTGTACCCCGTCGAGAGAATCGTCTTGTCGCGGACGATGACCGCGCCGACGTGCTTCCGGTCGCAAGTCGACCGCGTGGCCGCCTGGTGCGCGATGTTCATGAAGTACGTATGCCAGTCGACACGTTCGGCCATGAACGCCTGCACCTCGCGAAAGTCCCACCCAGCGCGGGTCGCGATGCTAACACGGGCCGTCGCCGATGCGATCAACCGACGAGCTTGTTCTTGCTCCAACGGGTGTTCTTGATCTCGTACTTCGCGACCTTGTAGTTCATGACGCGAGAGGAGATTCCCAGAAACTTCGCCGCATCCTTCTGCACCCAGTTGCTGATCCGGAGGGCCTCCAAGATCGCCTGCCGCTCGAGTTCATCGAGCGCGATCCCGGTCGGCGGCAACCGCAGGTTCAACGAGGCGACGTTGTCGACGGATGAGCGCCCGGACGCACCCAGGTTCAGGTCGTCCTCCTGGAGAAACCGCGATTCCGCCATCAGGACGGCTCGCTCGATCGTGTTTTCGAGCTCGCGGATGTTCCCTGGCCAGGTGTGGCGTTTGAGGGCGCGCACCGCGGCGGGCTCGAGCCCGCGGACGTCCTTCTTGAGTTCCTTCGCGAATCGATCGATGAAGTGCGAGGCCAGGGGGACGATGTCTTCCTTCCGCTCGCGCAGCGGCGGCACGTTGACGCTCACGACGTTGAGACGGTAGTACAGATCTTCCCGGAACTCTCCGCGCTTGATCGCTTCCTCGAGGTCCTTGTTCGTCGCGGCGACGAGCCGCACGTCCACCTTGACGGTGCGCGAGCCACCGAGACGTTCGAACTCACGCTCCTGAAGAACCCGCAGCACTTTTGTTTGCGTCGACGGCGTCATGTTGCCGATTTCGTCGAGGAAGAGCGTTCCTTCGTTCGCCAGCTCAAAACGCCCGGTCCGTTGACGATCGGCGCCGGTAAAGGCGCCGCGTTCGTGTCCGAACAGCTCCGACTCGAGCAAGCTCTCGTGGAGCGCCGCGCAGTTCATCTTCACGAACGGCCGGTCCGAGCGGCTTGAATTACGGTGCAACGCCTCGGCGACGAGCTCTTTGCCGACACCGGTCTCGCCCAAGACAAGGACCGTCGCGTTCGAGCGCGCGACCTTTTCGATCGTGCGAAAAACTTCTTTCATCTGCGGACTCTCGCCCACGATGTTCTCGAAGCGCGGGACGATGTCGCTGCGATCGTACGCCTCGATGCGCGCGAGCAGACGCCGGTGCTCGATCGCACGCTCGACCTTCATCTCCATCTCTTCGAGATCGAACGGCTTGAGAACATAGTCGTAGGCGCCGGCCTTCATCGCATCGACCGCGGACTCGACGGTTCCATAGGCGGTCATCACGAGGCCGACCGTGCCCTCATTGATCATCTTGCTGCGCTTGAGAACCTCGAGGCCGTTCTTCTGAGGCATTTGATAGTCCGTCACCAAGACGTCGAAGACGGCCTCCTCGAGCCGCGCGAACGCCTCGGCGCCGTCCGCCGCTTCGACAACGTCCCAGCCTCGGTCGCGGAACGCCGTCGCGATGCCCTCGCGCAGGGTGCTTTCGTCTTCGGCCACCAGCATCTTCTTCATGCGTGTATCTCCACGCTCCCAGACGCCACCATGGGGAGCCGGACGGTGAATGTTGTGCCCTCGCCGATCTCACTCGCCACGTCGATGACGCCGCGGTGTGAGTCGACGATCTTCTTGGCCATCGACAACCCGACCCCCGAACCTTGTTTTTTCGTGGTGAAGAACGGGTAGAAGAGCTTGTCGAGGTGCTCTTGGGGAATACCGGGCCCTGAATCGGAAACGCGGATGACCGCGTAGGACTCGAACGCCGTCCACGCCGCCGGAACTCCGGCCGGACGGTAGGGGGTCGATGGGGCCGCGGGGGCGCGGGCCGTCGAGACGGCGATGGTCAGGGTCCCCTCCTCCCCCATCGCTTCCATCGCGTTCAGGAACAGATTCTCGAAAACCTGCCGGAGCTGCCCGCGGTCCATGAGAAACGACGGGCCACCGGGAAAAGTGGTGCGGTGGACGTGCAGGCCGGGTTTGCCGCGGCGCCCCAGGGCGACCACCAGGGCATCGTCAAGGACGCCGTCCAGAGAGGCGGGAGCCAGCGATAGCGAGAGAGGCCTCACGAACTCGAGACTCGATGTGATGGTGCGATTGAGTCGTCGCACTTCGGCGATGATCTTGTCGAGCAGTTCGCGTTCGGCGGCTTCGACGGGAAGCCGGCGCTTGAGCAGCGAGGACGACACCTCGATCGACGCGAGCGGGTTTCGAATTTCGTGGGCGAGGTTGGCCGCCATCTGGCCGAGCGCCGCGAGGCGGTCCTTGAGGCGCTCTTGCTCTTCCTTGTGCTCGACGTGGGTGAGGTCCTTGAAAAACAGAGCGGCGCCGGCGGGCACGCCGTCGTTCCCCGGAACGAGCGACAACGTGAAGCCGATCGTCTTGCCGCTGTCCGAACGGCTCTTGAGATCGATTTCCGCGCGGTTGGGAAGGAGCGACATCGAGAACGACTCCCGAAGGACTGTGGCGAGTTGCGGATGATCGACGAGGGCGTCCTCGATGGCGGCGCCGCTCGGGGGCAGTTCATGAAGCTCGAGGATCGCGCGAGCATGCTCGTTGACCATCACCACGCCGCCGCCGCGCTCGATCACCAGAATGCCGCACCGCATCCCCTCGATGAGGCGGCGATAGAAGTCCTCACGGGCCGGTTCCTCGCGGCCTTCCATCACGGCGGCCAGGGGCGCTGCCGCATCCCGTGTGAGCGTTCGTCGAATCAAAGTCGTTCCCCGTGCTGACAAGGCTGCAATCTAGGTTCCCGATCGAGCAGGGGCAACCAATAGGAGGCGTGGTTTTTCGAAGTTCGGGAGGGTTCTTGGGGAGGCGGGCAGTGGGCCTAGACGCCTGTGATGGCCCCGGCGAACCACTGGATGGGGGCGATCGGCAGGGGGGGCACTTGGCCGTTGTAAACGACGCCGTTTTGCAGCGAGACCGGGAACGCACCGGCTTGCTTGACTCGGAATTGCAGGACGAGCACGGCCTTCGATCCGACGATGTTCGTGGTCGTGCCGTTGGTCCGGGCGATCCCTACGACAACGCGACCGGGGTTGCTCGATCCGTCGACCGTGTAGGCGGGCGCGTTTCCACCCGCTTCGAACGCTGCGCCATGATTGAAGCCCTGGTAGGCCGCCCCGGCGGGGTCAAAGGAAACCTCGAACGCGGTTCCGTAGACTCCTGCCGTATCGGTCAGAGTGACGTAGACGCTGACGACGTCGTTGCTCTTCGCACCCTGGAGCATCGCGACAGTTTGCGCGCCCGGCGAGGGCTGGTCGGCGACAAAGCCGGCCGCAAGCGGGCTCGGAGACGGGCCAATGCCCGAATCGGAGCCGCCACCGCCTCCGCACGCGGGAGCCGTCACCAGAGCGAGGATCAAGGCCAGCGTCGCGAGCTTCATGTCTCCCCCGTTCACTGCAGGGTGTTAGGACAGGCGGCAAGGCTCCACGATTTGGACGAAGTCGACCAGCACCGGCCGAGGTTGCTCGCGATGTACGCGAGGTCCTGGCCGTCGATCCAGCCGTCACCGTCAAAATCGTCATCCGCGTCGAAGTTAGGATCGGACTCGTTCATACCGAACAGCCGCGACAGGTAGACGGTGTCTTTGCCGTCGATACGATTCCTCGTCATGTCGTCGCTCTGGTTGATGTCAAACCGCGACGGATTGATCAGGACTTCGAACGCTTGCGATTTCAGGCCGAACACCGAGTCGGGGTTGGCGACCGTCAGGTCGAGTCGGCCGATCTGGGCGGCGCGGAGCGTTGCGGCAGTCGGCTCGACGGTGGCAATCAACTGGATCTGATTGCAGGAAAGCACTTGGACCGACGTCAAGATGACGTGAGGGTTCCCGAGATCGACGACGGCTCCCGGCAGGAAGTTGGCCCCCATGACGTCCATGACGATCTGGTCGCCTTGCATCGCGCTCGACGGCGTCGCCGACGTGATCCCCGGGCGAGACCAACCTGAAAGCTCGTTTGAGAAATTTGCGGAGACCCCCGCCGGGTTAAACGCCTTGACGGCCAGGTAGTAGGTCGTGCAGTCCTGCAGCCCACTGATCGTCGTCGACGACGAGGCCGTGGTCACGGGCACCGGGTTGTAGTGCCCCGACTCCGTGCCGTAGTAGACGTAATACCCGGAGGCTCCGGGCGTCGCGTCCCAGGACAATGCGATCGAGCCGGCGATCGCAGGCGCCGCAACCGCGCTGGCTGCGACCATCAGCAGACTCAGAAAACCAGAGCGAATGCTGAACATCACGACAGCCTCCAAATTCTGGCCGACGTGAGTGATAGCAATGAGGGTGCCACGATTCCCAGCAATCGAGACCGGGGCGTTATCGCGGCAAAATTTTGTAAATAAACAACTTACAACAGTCGTTGCAAAGGCGCAGACGCTCCATTGCGGCGGAAATCGGAACTGCGGTTACGAGGAGGGAATTTTTACACTGTTCGCACCCGCCCACGCACTCACCCCGCGCATTTCAGCCGGGGGCTTCAAGGCGGGGGGGTCAGCGCCTAACGGATCGCGCGGACGACCATGAACGGCTCGGCAGCATTCACGCCGATGACGCTTCCCCAGGTGTAAGCCCGCGCCCGCAAAGCCTCGGGCGAACGCGGATGCGGGGCCGGGCGGACCTCGCGCTCATAGCGACAGAAGGCCTGGATCTTATCGTCGAGCGTCGTCGAGACGTCCACGAAGATCTGGGGAACGAACGATCCCTGCACCGCCGGGGTCCCCCACTCCGTTGCCGACGGCGTCTCAAACGCCAGCACCTCGCGAACGAACGGGGCGCTGTACGGACGCGTCGCGACCTGCACGGCCTGAAACAGAATCTGGTGGTCGTGATTCACGTCGCCGCCGAAATGCGTATAGACGACGTCCGGCCGCAAGGCCTGCACGAGGGCCTCGATCTTCGCAAAAACATCGACGCGCGGCAGCGTGTCGAGCCGCTGATCCGGAAGCTCGCCGAAGAGCACCTCGGCGACGCCCAGGATCTCTCCGGCCTCGCGGGCCTGGCGCATGACGCGCTCGTGATGAGTGTCTTCGTATCGCATCGAAACACCCTCGCAGGCGATGAGCAACCGGACTTCGTCTCCGGCGAGCGCGTGCTTGCGAACGGTTCCGCCCACTCCCAAGATCTCGTCGTCCGGATGGGCCGCGACCACTAGGACCTTCATGGCGTTCCTCTACTTGCCGGCTCGCAGCGCGTGTGCAACCGCGGACACGACATATTCGGCGTCGTCGTCGGTCATTGCCGGATACAGCGGCAAACTGATGGCGCGTTCGAACGCCTGTTCCGCCGCCGGGAAGTCGCCACGGTTGTGTCCGAGGTGCTTGGCATAGAACGGATGGAGGTGGCAGGGAATAAAGTGCACGCTCGTGCCCACGCCCTGCTCGGTGAGACGCTCGATGAATTTCTCGCGATCGACGCCGGCCTTTTTTGCGTCGAGATCGATGATGAACAAATGCCATGCGTGATGCACGTGGTCGGGGGACGGCGGCACGCCAATCCCCGGAAACTCCGAAAGCCTCTCGCGGAAGAAGGCTGCCAACTCCTGGCGCCGGCGGTCGAAGCCGTCGAGCTTTTCGAGCTGCACCAGCCCGATCGAGGACGCCACGTCGGTCAGGTTGTACTTGTAGCCGAGTTCGACAACCTCGTAGAACCACTTGCCGCCGAGCCGGTACCGCTTCCAGCCGTCGGACGTGATCCCGTGCAGTGACATGCGACGGTACCGGCGCGCGAGCTCGGGGTCTTCGGTCGTCAACATCCCGCCTTCGGCGGTCGTGAGGTTTTTCGTCGCGTAGAAGCTAAAAGCCGTCGCCTTGGAGAGGGCACCGATCTTGCGCCCGCGGTACGAGGCGGGAAGGCTGTGCGCCGCGTCTTCGATGACCGCCAAACCGTGGCGGCGCGCGATGTCGAGAATCGGGTCCATGTCGCAGGGCAGCCCGGCGACGTGGACCGGAACGATCGCTCGGGTGCGAGGGGTGATCTTCGCTTCGATGAGAGCCGGGTCGATGTTGCGCGTGACGGGGTCGACATCCACGAGTACGGGCGTCGCCCCTTCGTAACAGATCGTCTCGACCGTCGCGACGAACGTGTAGGGGGTCGTGATGACCTCGTCGCCGGCCCCGATGCCTTCCCCCGCGAGCGCGATGTGCAACGCGGCCGTGCAGGAGTTGAGAGCCACGGCATGGGACGCGCCGACGTACTCCGCGAAGCGCCGCTCGAACTCCGCGGTCCGCTCCCCGGTCGTGATCCATCCCGACTTGAGGACCTCCGCCACCGCGGCGGCCTCCCGGTCGTCGAACATGGGCCGATGGAACGGAATGGCCCGCGGCTGCACCTCCGAAACCGTGGCATGCTTTTCCCTCACGTCGATACCTCTTTCCGCAATGGGTGCGGACTCAAATCCGGTTATTGTCGAGCCAGCGAAGCAGTTCGGAGCGCTTGTACCTCAAACCGGAGGTTCGCCCCTCTCCCACTCGGTACGCCGGAATCATGTTTTTTTTCGTCAAGTCCCACAGCTTGGTGCGCCCGATCTTCAAAAGGTGTCGGGCCTCCTCGCTCGTGAGTATCTCGTCCTGGAGCAGCGCGCGCCGCTCGATCGGCGCCCCTCCGGCCGTGAGCGCTCTGTCGGGTAGTTGTCTCATCGCTCACCCCCAACGGCAACGGGGAACGTCTCAGGCTCTTCGACGTGCTGAGAGAATTCGGGAACGAGGGACTTGAGTCCCGCGCGGATGCCGGCGAAATCCATGCGCAGTGCGCGATCGGTGAGATGCTTGATCTCCGCAAGGAGCCGCACCGGCTCAACGCCGTCGCCGCGCACGCAGGTGATCTTGACATGAGAGGTGCGCTCTTGCAGTTCGGTGTGGAACGACAACTCCTCGTCGAGCTTCTCGCCGGGGCGCAAGCCGACGTCGCGCAACTCGACGTCTCGTCCCGGCTCGAGCCCGGCCAGACGGATCATGTTCGTGGCGAGATCCCAAATCTTCACGGGCTCTCCCATGTCTAGGACGAAGATCTCGCCGCCGGAGCCCATCGCGCCCGCCTGAATGACCAGCCCTGCGGCTTCCGGAATCGTCATGAAGTAGCGCTTGATGTCGCGGTGCGTGATCGTAATCGGGCCACCCAGCTCGATCTGCTTTTGGAAGTGCGGAATGACCGAACCACGGCTACCCAGGACATTTCCGAACCGGACCGCGCACACGCACGTGTTCGTGTAGAGGTTGCTCCGCACGAGCAGTTCCGCGACGCGCTTGCAGCACCCCATCACACTCGTGGGGTTCACGGCCTTATCAGTCGAGATGCAAACGACACGTTCCACGCGGTACGCGTTCGAGACCTCGAGCAGGTTCTTCGTCCCGACGATGTTGTTGAAGACCGCCTCGTCGGGATTCATCTCCATGAGCGGGACGTGCTTGTCGGCCCCCGCGTGGAAGACGATTTGCGGGCGGAACATCGCGAAGATGCCCTCGAGTTTCTTCTTGTTGATCACATCGCCGATGATTTGCACGAGGCGGGTGAAGCCGGCCGTCCGCACGAGCTCGCTGTGGATCTCATAGATGCTATTTTCGCCCCGGCCGAGGAGGTGGATCTCGGCGGGAGCGAACTTGAGAATCTGCCGGCACAACTCGGAGCCGATCGATCCGCCCGCCCCGGTCACCAGTACGCGCTTTCCGCGGATATAGGACGAAATCAGGTTGAGATCGAGCTCCGCCGGCTCGCGGCCGAGGAGGTCCTCGACCTGCACCTGCCGCAAATCGGAGACGTGCACCTTGCCGTCTTGGAGGCGCGTCAGGTCGGGGAGGATCTTGAGACCCGCGGGCGTGTTCTTGCAGACATGCACGATTTCCCGCACGGTCTTGCCGCGTGCCGAGGGGATCGCAATGAGGATGTCCTTGATACCCAACTGCTGGACCAGACGCGGGATCTCGTTTCGGCTGCCGAGAACGGGCACTCCGTGAATCATCGATCCGTACTTTGTCGGATCGTCGTCGATGAACCCGACGGGCGCGTAGTCCATCGTCGCCGAACGCATCATCTCGCGCACCATCATCTCGCCCGCATCGCCGGCGCCCACGATGAGCGCGCGCCGGGCACTCCCGGAACTCCGGCCGGACAGGAGACGCATGGGAATCGATCGCCCCGCGCTGCGTGCACCGGACGATTCGTGCAAGACGCGCACGAGCATCCGCATTCCGCCGGTGAGCAGCAGAGCCAGCGCCATGTCGATGAACGGTACGGAGCGCGGAACGCCCAAGCCGTCCGGCAGCAGGAAACCGATTCCGACCACCCCGACCACGCAGACGAACGAAGAACGGGTCAACTCTTCGAGATCCGTGAGGCTCGAGTACCGCCAGATGCTTCGATAGCTCCCCATGAGGTGGTAGACGGCGATCTTCATCAGAACGACCGGCCCCAGGGTCAGCACGATCGTCTGGAAGTAATTGGGTTCTATCCGGTCCAAACGAAGCCTGAATGCGAGAAAATAGGCCGCCGCAAACAACAAACCATCGACCGCCATTTTGGGGAGGACCGGGCGTACGCTGGCCAGCCTTCGACTGAGTTTCATCGGGCTAACGAACCTCCTGAGGAGGAAGAAGAGAGGGAAGGTGCCGAGCGGGCGCGCTCGGGAAGATCCGCGGGGGTCGATGCCAAACGGATCAACTCATCGGCGAGGCGCGCGGGGTCGTGCCGGATCTGCCCTGACGAGTTGACCAGGCGGGACTTTTGAATCGTCTCGGGCCGCTCGGCGAGTCCGGCATGCGACACCAGTTCGGCCCGCTGCTCGGTGTAGGGTCGAAGACGATGCGGCGCGATGACGGTCTCATTCACGAGCACGGTATCGACAAGCTCGGGCCCGGCATGTCGGTCGATCGCGTCCAGGTGGTCGGTCATGGTCATGCCGACCGTCTCTCCCGGCTGTGTCATCAGGTTTCCGACGAGGACCCTGGTTCCCCGCGACGAGCGAACCGCCTCGGCAACGCCACGCACGAGGAGCACGGGCATGATGCTGGTGAAGAGGCTGCCTGGCCCCAGCACCACAAGGTCGGCAGCCCCGAGCGCCTGAAGAACGCCCTCACTCGGTTCGGCGATCGCTGGCTCGAGCCAAACGCGGCGAATGGCTGCGGGCGCCGCACCTATGCGGGACTCCCCGGAGATTCTCTCGCCGGCGATCGTCTCCCCCTCGAGACTCAACGCGCCCGAGCTCACGGGAAGCACCCGGCCGCGCGCACGGAGCATCCGGCCCGCCGCCTCGACGGCCTTGATGTAGCACCCCTGCTGCTCGGCGAGCGCCATCAGCAAGAGGTTGCCCAGGGAGTGTCCTGCGAGATCTCCCCTGCCGGCGTAACGATGGGCGAACAGCCGTCCGAAGGTGCCGTCGGCGTCATCCGCCAGGGCGAGTAGACAATTCCGAAGATCTCCGGGTGGAAGCCCACCGCGCTGGTTCCGGATCCGCCCCGAACTGCCGCCGTCGTCCGTGGTTGCGACGATCGCCGTGATTTCGAGTGCGTGACCACGGCGCGCGAGGGCGCCAAGCCCCCGAAGCACGTTGGGGAGCCCTGTCCCACCACCCAGGACCGCAATGCGGAGGAGAGCGGACCGGTGCTTCACCGCTGCGAGCCCTGCGACAGGGTTATGGAGGAATGGCCGTGGCGGCTAGACTCTCCGATCTTCACGCGACCTCTCACGGTTGAGCGTCTCCTCCCGTCCGAAGTAAGCACTTCTTGTCGGGCTTACATGAGTTCCAGGCGGACCGTGCCGAACGCTCTAACTGATACCGGGGGAGGATCGACCTGTCAAGAAAGAAAACGAACAACTTCGTTGAAGAACGAAGTCTTTAAAATCGTCACGAAGACGCTTTTCACGCTGAATTTAAAAAACGGAAGTTCTCGAGACAGACCACGCCGAAGGACTTAGGCGCTCGCGGCCTGACCGCGCGATGCGTCGTTGAGAAGCCTCAGCACCTCGAGCCGGAAATGCTCGAACTGGATCGGCTTCATGAGACACAGGTCGGCTCCGGCGTCATACATCTTGCGAATGCTGTCGTGCTCCGGAAATGCCGTAATCGCGAGGACCTTGATGGAACGTGTATCGGGGTTTTCTCGAATCGAGCGGCAGAGCGAGAGGCCATCGACCTTGGGCATCATGATGTCCATGATGACGAGATCGGGCTGCATCGCCCCGATTTTGATCCCGGCCTCATATCCGTCGGAGGCTTCCTCGATGCGGAGATTGGGCTCGAGTTCCTTCAGGACCCGTCTGACGATTTCGCGGATGTCGGGCTCATCGTCTACGACGAGGACGGAACGTGCCTTGGAGGCCCCAGAGAAGAACGCCTCGTCGATGGGAATATCGTATTTTTGTAAGAATTCACGAAAATCCTCGGAGCTCACGCGATAGTGTCCCCCAGGAGTCGAAAACGCGCGCAGTTTGCCCGACTTGATCCACTTGAGCACTCCGTCATTGGTTACCGCGCAGTAGCGAGCTACCTCGGAGGTGGTGAAAAACCGGCGCCCCGCTTCAGTCTGACCCGTCATGGTTCGACCCCCAACTTAAGTCTTTCCGCTTTTTCGGCCCTATCGTGGCTTCAATATAAGTCCTTTTTTGGGTGGTGCAACCTCTGGTCACGGACGTCCGTTCGGCACCGCGTTGACGCTCCGGAGAATCAGGTGCTAGTATCCGCGCTCGCTTTTTCGGGCAGATCATCGGCTACTTTCTCAGCGCAGCATCGGACGGACCGTAGCTCAGTTGGATAGAGCGACTGGCTACGAACCAGTAGGTCGGGGGTTCGAATCCCTCCGGTCCGACCATGCTTCGTCGAGGGTGATGCCGTAGTACGCGGTGCGGTCCGGCCGTCCGCTTCCGGAGTCGAGGACGCCGATGCACGAGCACGAGCGCTTCATGCGGGTGGCCCTCGAAGAGGCGTCGCTCGCGCGCGACGCCGGAGAAGTCCCCGTTGGGGCGATCGCAGTGGTCGACGGAGAAATCGTAGGCCGCGGTCACAATGCTTCCCTCGCGCTTCACGATCCGTCGGCCCATGCCGAGGTCCTCGCGCTGCGCGACGCGGCCGCGAGACTAGGGAACTATCGGCTCGTCGGGACGACCCTGTATTGCACCGTGGAGCCCTGCCTCATGTGCTTGGGAACCGCGATCCACGCGCGGGTGACGCGCCTGGTCTTCGGCGCGACCGACTTCAAGGTCGGAGCGGTCGGCCGGCTCGAAACCCTGCGCGCGCTCGGCGCGGAATTCAACCATCGGGTGGATGCGACGGGTGGAGTGCTCGCCGGGGAAGCTTCAGCTCTCTTGCTCGACTTTTTCCGCAAGCGCCGGGTGGCGACGCGTGCGGAGTCCGAGGATTCAATTGAGGAGAGGTACCGAAGTGGCCGTAACGGGGGCGCCTCGAAAGCGCTTTGTCTGGGTGACCAGACACGTGGGTTCGAATCCCACCCTCTCCGCCATCGTTCGGGGATCTCCGGTCGTTTGTGATGAAGGGCGGCGCGAGCCGTCGTGCCGAGAGGCGCATCGTCGGGCCACGGAGAGATGACCGAGTGGCTGAAGGTGCACGCTTGGAAAGCGTGTGTACGGGCAACCGTACCGAGGGTTCGAATCCCTCTCTCTCCGCCAACCGGCGATCACCGGCCGCAGGGCGGTCTTCGTCGCGCGGCCGGGTTGGTGTCGTGAGTTTGTGGGGCCCGAGCCCTGTGCACTGTGTCACCGCGAACCCCGCCAGGCCCGGAAGGGAGCAACGGTAAGCGGACCGACCCAGGTGCCGCAGGTCCACTTGGGCCCCATCAGTCCGTTACAATTCCCCCGACCGCGGGCTATCAGAGGTCGGCATGTATCAGGTCCTGGCGCGGAAATGGCGACCCCGGACACTCGACGAAGTCGTTGGGCAGCCCCACGTTGCGCGGACGCTGAGAAACGCGATCGTCGGGGGCCGCCTCGCCCACGCGTACGTCTTCGCGGGGGTGCGCGGCACGGGCAAGACCTCGGTTGCGCGAATCCTGGCGAAGAGCCTGAATTGCGAGAACGGACCCGCCGCCAGCCCCTGCAATCAGTGCGTCTCGTGCAGCGAGATCATGGAGGGGCGATCGCTCGACGTCATGGAACTCGACGCGGCGTCCCGCACGGGCGTCGACAACATTCGCGAATTGCAGGAGGTCGTCTCCTATGCGCCGGTTCGGGACCGTTACAAGGTCCTGATCATCGATGAAGCGCACATGCTCTCGAAAGCGGCGTTCAACGCACTGTTGAAAACGCTCGAGGAGCCACCCCCGAGAGTGGTCTTCATTTTGGCCACGACGGAGATCCAGAGGCTCCTCCCGACGATTCTTTCCCGGTGCCAAGTCTTCGAATTCCACCGCGTCTCGATCAAGGGCATCGTCGTCCACCTGCGCCACATCGCGGACGCCGAGGGGCTTTCCATATCGGACCGCACCTTAGAACTCATCGCACGCGCCGGTGAGGGCTCCCTCCGCGACGCTCTGTCCGTCCTCGAGAGGGTCTTGGCGTTCTGCGGGTCCGACATCGCGGACGATGACGCCCTGCAGGTCCTCGGAGCGGTGCGAACGGAAGTGCTCGTCGACTTCGTTCGCGGCATCGCCTCCCGGGACGCGGCGTCCCTCCTTGCGTCGCTGGACGCGCTCGTGGACGAGGGGCACGACCTGGTCCATTTCTGGGGCGAGTTCGTCGGCGTCGTACGCGATCTGATGCTCCTGCGCGCCTGGCCGGCTGGTGGCGACGCGCTCTCGCGGACCCCGGACGAGGCCAAAACTCTGGCCGACGCCGGGGGCCAACTTTCGCTTCAAGATTGGACCAGGGTCTTCCAGATCCTGGTGGGCCTGGAGTCCGGATTGAAGGCCTCGAGCCAGCCGCGCTTCTTGTTCGAGGGGGCGCTCATCCGAATGGCCGGCCTTGGCGCGGTGAGGCCGATCGAGGAGATTCTCGCGGTATTGGACGGCGCGCCGGTGATCTCGCCCGCCCCACAAAAGCCGAGCAAGGCCGAGCCCAACAGAACGCCGGTTCGGTCGCAGACCGCGCCGCACGCCGAGATCGCGCCGGTTCGGACGCCCATCGCCGCTGGGTTTGAGGATGTCCGAGCAGCGATCACCGCCGCCGTGACGCTGGCCCGGCCCATGCTGGGCGCCATGCTGGAGCGAGCAGCGGCCGTCGTCGTCGACGGTGGAACTCTTGTCGTGACTTTCGGCTCGTCGGATGCGGGTGTGCGGCGCGTGCTCGTGACGGACGACAACGTACGGTCGATCGAAACGATTGCGGCGCAGACCCTGGGGCGGCCGCTCGTGCTCCGCGTCGAGGTCGCAAGCGAGAGTGTCGCGGCCCCATTGGGCGCGGCCGGCCTCGCCACGGCGACCACGGGACCGATCGCGGCGCGGCCCGTGCGTGAAACCACCGAGGAGTCCCTCCAGGCGCTGACGGAACGCGCGCGCAAGGACCCGGCCGTGAGCCGGTTGCTCACGGAGTTCGGAGCCCAGGTGGTGGACGTCCGGTCGCTGCGCCCCGCTGTCGACAGCGTCGAATCGTCTCTCGGCGCCGAGGAGAACGGATGAACATCGAGAAGATGATGAAGGACCTGCAGCGCATGCAGTCGAAGTTGCAGGACGAGATCGAAACTCTCGAAGTCGAAGGGACGTCGGGAGGGGGGGCCGTGACCGCTCGGGTGAATGGCAAGAAGGACCTGGTGGCGCTCACACTCACCGCAGAAGCGATCACCCCCGACGACCCGGGCATGATGCAAGACCTGATCATCGTCGCGATCAACGACGCGGGGCGCAAGATCGACGCGGAAATCGAGCGTAAGACGCAAAGCCTCGCCGGTGGCCTCAAGATCCCCGGACGCTCGTGACCGGCCCCCCGTCGTGATGCAGCTTGCGGCCCCGCTCGAAAGACTGATCGGCGAACTCGCCAAACTCCCCGGCGTCGGTCGCAAGACCGCGCAGCGCTTCGCGTTCCACGTTCTGAAGGCCCCGGCTGAAGACGTCGACGCGCTGGTTCTAGCGCTCCGCGAACTGCGCGAGCGCATCCACCCTTGTGCGGTCTGCTTCAATCTCGCGGAGTCCGAGTTGTGCCCGATCTGCGCCGACCCGCGACGCGAGCGGACGACGGTGTGCGTCGTCGAGGATGCCGTCAACGTCCTTGCGCTCGAACGAACGAACGCCTACCGCGGGGTCTACCATGTCCTCGGAGGAGCGCTGTCTCCACTGAAGGACGTCGGCCCCGAGGCCCTGAAGATCACGGAGCTCATGGAACGCGTCCGGCGCGACGACTTGCGAGAGATCATCCTGGCGACGAGTCCGAACGTCGAAGGCGAAGCGACGGCCGTCTATCTCTCCCGGCTGCTCAAGCCGTTGAACGTGTCGACGACCCGCCTCGCGCAAGGACTCCCGGCGGGCGCCGATCTCGAATTCACGGACGACGTCACAATTCAGCGCGCTCTCGAAAACCGGCGTGATTACTGAACGTTTCTGTCCTGTTGCTCCTTGACGATCGCGGGCGCTAGATTAGTTTCGTCCGGAATGCGGGGAATCGCGGGGGGATGTTCCGAGCATGGCCGTTTCCGATCTCGTACTGCACGAAGCCGACCACAGGCGCCTTGCGGCGACCCTGGATCGGTTGCGTCAGGATGCGAACGCCAAGATGACGTTCTTGATCGACAAGAACGGCCAGCAGCTCGCGGCCGCGGGACATTTTGACGGCCTTGATCCGACGTCTCTCGCCGCGCTGACGGCGGGAAACGTGGCAGCCACCGACGGACTCGCCAAGCTTCTCGGCGAGACGGAGTTCTCGACGTTGTTCCACGAGGGCGATCACGACCATCTGCACATCAACGTCGTTTCCGGAAGGGCCATCCTCGTCGTCATCTTCGACGAGCGGTCTTCGCTCGGCCTCGTCCGCCTCCGCGTCAAGAAGAGCTCGATCGAGTTGAGCACCACCCTCGAGGACATCGTCGCGCGGTCGCGAGCGCAGAAATCCTCGGCGGTCGGGAGCCATGCACAATTCGCCGAAATCACCGACGACGACATCGACGCTCTTTTCAACTGACAGCAGCGCGGACACCCCGAACCATGACTTTCATCAACTACGCCGCTCGAGAAATCAATTGCAAGATCGTCTACTACGGTGCCGGGCTGTGCGGCAAGACTACGAACATCCAGTTCATCTACGACAAGACGGGGACTGCGGCGAAGGGAAAGCTGATTTCTCTCGCAACGGAGAGTGAGCGCACCCTGTTTTTCGATTTTCTTCCCATCGAGCTTGGAACGATTCGCGGTTTTCGCACGCGCTTCCATCTCTACACGGTTCCGGGCCAGGTCTTTTACGACGCGTCCCGCAAGTTGATCCTGAAGGGGGTCGACGGCGTCGTGTTCGTGGCCGACTCTCAGGAAGCTCGTATGGACGCCAACCTCGAGTCGATTCGCAACCTCAAGGAGAACCTGCGAGAGCACGGGGTCGCCATCGAAAAGGTCCCTTACGTCTTGCAGATCAACAAGCGGGATCTCCCGACGGCCGTCCCCCTGCCCGAGATCGAAAAGGCTCTCCGGATCAAGAACGAGCCGACATTTGAGGCGGTGGCCTCCCGCGGGACGGGCGTTTTTGAAACCCTCAAGGCCGTGGTCAAGGCCGTCCTCTTGGACCTCAATACCCGCTGAATTCTCCCGCCCATTGACACTCCCGAGGCCCCCCGTCTATAGTCTCCGGGTTTCCACGGTGAGGAGTTCCAGCATGTATGCAGTGATTCGGACCGGCGGGAAGCAGCACCGCGTTCAGGTCGGCGAGATCGTCCGAGTGGATCGGCTCGACGTCGACGCAGGCGCCGCTGTGGTGTTCGATCAGGTCTTGGCGGTCGGTGAAGGCGATTCCGTCAGCCTCGGCACGCCCACGGTGTCCGGCGCCTCCGTTCGAGGCACGGTCATCGAGCAGGGTCGCGCCAAAAAGGTTTTGATTTTCCGATACCGTCCTCGGCAGAACGCCAGCCGGCGGCGCGGTGGTCACCGTCAGGACTACACCGCAGTGAAGATCGAGGCGATCCAGGCCTGATTTCGGCCTTCTGAGGGAGTTTTCGGCGATGGCTCACAAAAAAGCGGGTGGTAGTTCCAGGAACGGTCGCGACTCGAACTCGCAGCGCCTCGGCGTGAAGCGGTTCGACGGACAGGTCATTTCCGGTGGATCGATCATCGTCCGGCAGCGCGGGACGCCGATCCAGCCCGGCCGCAACGTTGGCCGTGGCAAGGACGACACCCTCTTTGCGCTCGTGACCGGCACCGTCAAGTTCTCGGATCGCGGCCGCATGGGCCGGTTCGTAAGCATCCTGCCGGTCGAGTAGACCCTCGACCCGCGCTCATCCAGCGCGCCAATCATGTTCGTCGACGAAGCACGCATTACCGTCATTGGTGGCGATGGCGGGAACGGCTGTGTGTCGTTCCGCCGGGAGAAGTTCGTCCCACGAGGCGGACCGGACGGCGGAGACGGTGGGGACGGCGGATCGATCGTGTTGGTCGCCGATCCGGAAATCAACACTCTGCTGCCCTTCCGATACCGGAATCTCTTTCAAGCCGACCGCGGCCGCCACGGAGAAGGGTCTCAACGAACAGGCCGATCAGGCGAGGACCTCGAAGTGCGTGTCCCCGTGGGGACGCTGGTGACCGACGCCCATACCGCCACGCTGCTCGCCGATCTTTCGCATCCGAGCGATCGCGTCCCGATCGCGCGCGGGGGTCGAGGCGGACGCGGCAACGCGCGATTCGCGTCCTCGACCAATCGCGCGCCGACCCGTCACGATCCGGGCGGCGAGGGTGAGCAGCACCTGTTGCGTCTCGAACTGAAGTTGCTCGCTGACGTCGGGCTGGTCGGGTTTCCCAACGCCGGCAAGTCGACCTTCTTGTCGTGTGTTTCCGCCGCCCGGCCGAAGATCGCAGACTACCCGTTCACCACGCTCGCTCCCAGCCTCGGCGTCGCGAAGGTCGACGACTCCAGGACGCTCGTGATCGCCGACATCCCCGGGCTCATCGAAGGCGCTCACGAAGGATCGGGGCTCGGGGACCGCTTCCTGCGTCACATCGAACGCTGCCGCGTGATCCTCCATCTCGTGGACCCGACCACTCACGGGCGCTCATTCGCACAGGCGGTCGACACGATCGACCGCGAGCTGGCGCTGTACAGCCCGACCCTGGCGGAGAAACCGCAAGTGCTTGTGCTCACGAAGAAAGACGCGCTCCAGGATGCGGGCGTCCTACGCGAAGCCCGGCGGGAAGCCCGCAAGCGCCACCGCCCTCTTTACGTTGTGTCCGCCGTGACCGGCGACGGCCTCGCGCCACTGCTTCGAGCTGCGGCCGACGTCGTCGCCGGGCTCGTTCCCCCGGTCCTCCGGGATGACCCTCACGCTTGATGACGGTCGGCGTACTCGGCGGTTCATTCGATCCAGTTCATCGCGGCCATGTCGCGCTGGCATGCCATGCGCTCCGAACGCTGGGACTCGAGCGCGTGATTCTCCTTCCCTGCGCCGACCCGCCCCACAAACCCGACCGGGCCCTAGCGGCTCGTTACCACCGTCTCGAAATGCTCTACCTCGCCGCGGAGGACCGGCAGGGACTCCAGGTATCGACCTTCGAGCTCGCGCAACGAGGCGTTCGTTTCACGATTGACACGTTGCGGGCGCTCCGGTCCGGAACGCCTTCACTCAACCCCGTCTTTCTGTGCGGTTCCGACGCATTGGCCGACATCACGTCCTGGCGGGAACACGACGCCCTGCTCGCTGAGTTCGACTTCGCCGCGGTCATCCGCCCGGACGATCTCGGCGCCCCGCGCGGCCAAGGCTGGCCGGACTCGGTGGCGCGCCGTGTAGCGCCTCTCCCCACAGCGGGCGAGCCGGAGCTCGGCAGGGGCGGACGCGTGTACCGCCTGGATTTTCCCGCTCCCGCGGTCTCGTCGAGCCTCGTCCGGACACGCCGCGCCTCCGGACAACCCGTCTCAGATCTTGTCCCGACCCGCGTGGCCCGGTATATTCACCGGCACCGGTTGTATTCGGAGGAGGTTTCCCGCTGAAAGCCGTACTGAAACAGATCGTCGACGCCGCGAACGACAAGAAGGCGGAAAACGTACTCGTTCTCGATCTGCGGGGCCTCTGCCACTTCACCGACTACTTCGTCATCTGCCATGGGTCGTCATCGCGCCAGGCCCTGGCGATCGCCGATGCGATCGAGGAGCGACTGTTCGAAGAGGGCCGTCGCAAGCCGAAACACGTCGAAGGCCGCCGCGTTGCGGATTGGATCCTGATGGACTTCATCGACATCGTGGTGCACGTGTTCGTTGAAGACAAGCGCGAATTCTACGGCTTGGAACGCCTCTGGGGAGACGCCCCACATGTGGAGCTCCGCGGTACATCGGACGCACCTGCCCGCCCAACTCGCCGGCGGCCGAGCGCGTCGCGATAGCCGAGCCGCGCCCGGCAGATCTCGCTTGAAGATGCTGGTTCTTGCCGTCGGGCGCCCCGATCGTGAGCGCTTCGGCCCGCTCTTCGACGATTACGCGGAGCGTATCCGCCGCTTCGGTTTGGCTTTCGATACGCGCTTTGTCGCCGAGGTTCGTCCGGGCGGCCGGTTCAGCGACTCGCACGTGCGCGAACGCGAAGCCCGAGCTCTTCGAGAGGCTCTGCCGGAACGCTGCAACGTCATCGCCTTGTCCCCGGAGGGGCCGTCGTTCACCACCGAATCGTTCATGCGCCGCCTGGAATCCTGGTCTTCGCCGCTCGCCGTATTCGTCCTCGGGGGCCCGCTCGGGCTCGATCCCGCCTTCCGCAAACCCCAAGACGCGGTCTTGTCGCTTTCCCCGATGACCTTGCCGCACGAACTCGCGCGCGTTGTACTCGCCGAGCAGATCTATCGTGCCGTCACGATCCTGCGCGGCGTGCCGTACCACAAGTGAACGTGCGCTTGACGCTCCCGAGCCGCTGATCTAATCTCAACGCTCCTACACGCGCGGCGCGCTCCTGCCGGGATCGTCGATGAAACTTCGCACGTTTCTCTACATCTTGATCGCTATGGGCGCGGGCTACGCGATGATCACGCTGTTCGTCGCGAACCGCGCCGTCCTCATCGCCCACACGTTTCATTTTTGGGGCGGTGTCGATCTCCCCTTGGGCCTCACGCTCATCCTTTTCCTCGTCGCGGGCGTCATGATCACGCTCCTCGCCGGACTCACAAGCGAGGCGTCGAAGATGATGGAAGGCTGGCGGCTCCGGCAGGCCAGCCGCACGAACGAAGAGATCGAGGAGGAGTACGGACGCGGGTTGTCCGCGGTGCTCGAAGGCCGCGATGATGAAGCCTTGCGGCACTTTCGCGCGGTGCTCGAGCGGGACAGCCGCCATTTCAACACCCTCTTGAAGCTCGGCGAGGTCATGCGGGTTCAGGAACGCTTCGACGACGCGATCGAGTACCACCGCAAGGCCCACCATCTGAAAGACCACGACCCACGGCCGCTTTACGCGCTGGTGGAAGACTACGAGGCCAAAGGCGACCTGGAGCATGCCCGCAACGTCCTCGGGCGCATCATCGGTCTCAAGCGCGATTCACTCTCCGCCTGGAAAAAACTGCGCTGGCTTCACATGAAAGAGCGCAATTGGGCCAAGGCCCTGTCGGCGCACCACAGCGTCGAGAAGCGACTGAATCCGCTCGATCCGCGCGACCGGGCGGACTCCCGGTTCGGGTTGGGCATTCGCTACGAGATCGCGGGAGACCTTCTCGCCGCGGGTAAAGCGAAGGATGCGACCCATGCGCTGCGCAAGCTGATCCGAGACGACCCGCGTTTCATTCCCGCCCATGTGCGCCTGGGCGACGCGTTACGAGCGCAAGGGCTCCCGGACGAGGCCGTCGATGCCTGGTACCACGGGTTCGAAACCACCGGGTCGCCGATATTTCTGACGTTCCTCGAAGATCACTTCTTGGTCCTGGAGCAGCCGCTCGCGGCGATCGAGGCCTTGAAACGGTGTATCGCCCGTGCTCGCAAGGACACGCTTCCTCGCTTCTACCTCGGGAAGCTCTTCTTCCGATTGGAAATGCTCGACGACGCGCTGGCGATCCTGCAATCGCTCGACGGGCGCGCATCCTACGCGCCGACCCTGCACTACCTCCTCGGCCGCATTCACGAACGCCGCCGCAATCACCGAGATGCGGCGACGGAGTACCGAAAGGTCATCAAGGAGATGGACCTCGTCCAGCTCGATTACAGATGCCTCGCCTGCAAGCAAACCCGAGCAGAATGGGCGGCCCGCTGCGGGCACTGCGGCGAATGGAACACGATCGAAGTCGACTTCCGGGAAGAGATTTCCTTGGACGACCTCGGACTCGCCCCCGCGCCGATCTACACCGCCAGAGTTTGACCTCAGTCCCCGCTAGGGTCTCCGGCTTCCTCCTCGACGGCCGCCCGATGACGACCTCGCCCCGCGCACTCACGCGATTGGCGGCACGCTGGCTCGGCAACGCCGCGGTTCATTTGCTCCCCTCCCGCTGCTTCGCTTGTGGGCTCCCGCTCCCTCGCGTCCAACTCCTCGGCGCGTGCATGACCTGCTGGACTTCACTCTCCCGCGGCCCGCACGCTCGGTGTCACCGTTGCGCGTTGCGGCTTCCCGACGGCGCGATCGCACAAGGCCCGGCCCGAGGCTGCTGCGCGCGCTGCACCATCCGGCCTCTGCCGTTCGACCGCGCGGTTGCGGCCGTGGACTACGACGCGAACGCAAAGCAGTTCTTGTTGCGTGCCAAGAACGGACACCGGCCCGAAGTCCTTCGTCCTCTCGCCGGGCAACTCGCCGCGGCCGTGCTCCTTTCGGGGCTGGCCGACGGAATCGATGGGATCGTTCCGGTCCCGTCGTCGCTTCCGACGCGCTGGCGCCGGGGCTTCAACCCCGCGAGAGAACTCGCCCGCGAGTTGGCCCGCGCGACGGGGCTGCCCCTCCTCGACGCGGTGCTTCGAAAGCGCGGTTTTGGCGGCCGTGAAATGAAAGGCCTCAAGGGGTCCGCACGGTGGGCGGGAGCCGGCCGGGGTCTCGCGACGGTACGGAGGGTCCCCGGCGCAAAGATCCTCCTGGTGGACGACGTCCTGACCACCGGCGCGACGGCTGCGGCCTGCGCTGCCGTCCTTCGGACGGCCGGAGCGGCTGAAATCCGTGTGGCCGTCTGGGCGCGTACGCCGTCGTACGCGTCGGGCTTTGACCGTTCGCAGCGAAGGCGCCTATAATCCGGGTTTCCCATCGATCCCTTGGAAGGAAGGAACTCCCATGCGTCGGATCTCCGCCGTCGTGATCATGGTCGCGCTCGGGGTGCTCGCCACTCGCGCGGCCATCCCACCCGAGAACCCCGCTTCCTCGAGCGTGAAAGCGGTGATGGAACTGAAGCAACAGTTCTATTACGTCGGCGAGCCGATGACCGTCAGAATCGCGATTTCGAACGAAGGGGCTTCGGAAGTTACGAACCCGGTCAAGAGCCCCCTTTTCGGATCGTTCATCGTCGCGGACCTGCAGGGCAAACGCCTGCCGCCCGAAGCTAAGCCGCAGGCGCAAGAACCGTCGCGACCGACGAAACTGACATCGAGCGCGTTCTACGGAGCGGCCGCGGACCTCTCTCAAATCTATCCCCAGCTGAGAACGAAGGGTAAGTACTCGATTCGTTGGTCCGCGGACGGCATTTCGTCCGATGAGATCGTGGTCACAGTCATACCCAGGTTCGATCCCTCCAAGGACTACACGGCGCGGGTCGAAACCGAGCTTGGCGAATTCGTCATTGAGCTACTCAAGCGAGGTGTGCCGATCGCCGTCAAGACCTTCGTCGATTTGGCCAACGCGGGCTTTTACGACGGCCTCCTGCTCCACGAGGCGCGCGCCGATCAAATCGTTGGCGGCGGCGACCCAACCGGGACGGGTGGCGGACACGCCCCGATCCTCTATCCAGCCGAACTGGCGGCGATTCCGATCCTGGCGGGGTCGGTCGTCATGAAGCCGGCCGGACTCGCCCCCCCGGCCAACAGCTCTCAATTTGTCGTTGCTCTCCGACCCGAACCCACTTGGATCGGCCAATTCACGGTGGTCGGCCAGGTCATCGACGGCCTCGATATCGTCCGTAAGATTTCGAACGTCCCCACCTCAGAACGACCCAAGTACAGGCCTTTAAAGGACATCCACACGATCAGGGTGACGGTTCAGGAAAAAACGCCCCCCACCGGCCCCCCTGCGGGATCCAACCTTTGATAGGTGTTTCCTTGACCGGGTGCCGAGTTCAACGTATAGGATTTGGGCGCACGGGAATTCGATAGTTTTGGGGGAGTTGCAGATGGCGAAAGCCGGGCAAACAACCGAAATCGGAAATGGCTGGTGCGTTTGAGATTTGGCTTGACGAGTTGGTGATTGGCCGTATAAGTAAAGAACTTTTCGGTCGTAGAAAATGAATTTCAGGAGATCCCGGAGCGGGGAGGTCACTTCGATGATGAGAGTCAATCGGTTGGGCATGATCGTGGTGCTTGCAGTCGGTACGGTGGTGGCGCCTGCCTTCGCCGCAAACGTGACTGTGGGCCAATTCTACACGGAGCTCGCGCAGGCGAAGCACCTCGTGTCCGCGGATGCGGCTTCCGCCGAAGCCAATCTCCGTGGGTCGGGGTTCAGTCTGCCTCAGCTCGCTCTTGGAAAGAGCCTCACTGAAGGCGACATGACGTCGATTTCGAATGCGCTTGGCGTGGCAGTGACGACGGAACGTCCGTCGCAGCTGGTCAGCGAGTCGCAGTTGAACACGTTCATGGCGAGCTTCGGCGGCCAGATCGGTTCTTCAGCGGGCAAGATCGGAGACCCGGTCTCGGTCAACCCGTTCGAAGTCAACGGCAAGAAGAAGAAGAAGAAAAAGAACAAGTCGCCGAAGGAACCCATCTAGGCCTTTCTTCGTCCGAACGTTTCTTGGAAACGCCATCGCGATTGCGATGGCGTTTCTGTTTTTGGAGAAGATTTCGAGTCGAGGGCTTGCCTTCGCCGTATAGATTCCGCGCGAAGTGGAGTCTTTGTAAATCCGACATGTAGGGACGGTTGTTCCCGTCGAGCGGCGTATGCGGACTGAGTTGGCCCGTCGGGCCCCCCTTTACCTTCTCCTTTTTGTGCTGTCGCTCGTCGTGTTTCACCCGGCGTACGCGCAGGCGACGGTGTGGGTCGATGACTGCGGGGGTGTGGGCACGGGGACCCAGGGCAACCCGTACTGCAAGATCCAGACGGCGATCTGCACCATCAAGACGACCGGCGGGACGATCAACGTACTGCCCGGGACGTACCTCGAAGCCATCCGCGTCCCCGCGAACATCACGATCATCTCGACCGACGGCCCGGCGGTGACGACGCTCAACGCCACGGGGAAGCCCTGTCCGGCGGCGGATTTCTGCGTGATCGGCGCCCAACCTAACTGCTCGGCCGTGTATTTCCCGACGGCCGCCGGGACGACTAGCCGCATCGAGGGGATCCGGATCACGAACACCGGCGGCGGAATCGACCAGGCGGCCGACTCTTCAAAGGTCGGCGCGGGGATTCTTGTCTTCGGGTCATCGCCGACGATCACCCGGAACGAGATCGTCGGCAACACGATCGTGAGTCCCACCTACAAGCTGTATTACGGCGGCGGAATCTACGTCAACGGCGCGAACCACACCGTCCCATGCCGACCCGTGATCTCGAAGAACCTCATTCAAGGCAACGTGGTCGATCCGCCCGCCGGGTCCGTTACGATCCAAAGCAAGGCCTTCGGCGCTGGCATCTACATCGGTTTCAACGCATCGGCGCTCATCACCGGGAACACGATCAAGGCGAACCGAGCCGGCACTGTGGCGACGCTGAATCAGTTCAGCAGCGGTGCCGGCATCGAGATCGCCGACCGCGTGACCGTGGTCGAGACGAAGATTAGCGGGAACCTGATCACGGGCAACCTCGTGGCGGACGCCGGCGGCGGCCTGTCGATGAGCGAGTACATCCCTCCGATCGGACCGATCGAACCTGCGCGGGCGACGATCGACAACAACGTCTTCGACACCAACAGCGCGGACGACGGCGGCGCGATCGACCTGAACGAGACCGTCGCGAGGATCTACAACAACACGATTCACAACAACACCGCCCGCGACAGCGGGGGCGGGGTTTACTTCGGCGCTCCGGTCACGGCGAGCAACGTCGCGGAGTTCGTCAACAACCTGGTGACGTCCAACCAGTCGACGGGAACCGGTGGGGGAGGCGGGTTTTTCGTCGAACCCGGGAGCGAGCCGATCGTTCGATTCAGCGATCTCTGGGGCAACACGCCGGTGAACGTGGGCGGTGCCAAGACCGACGCGAACTACATCGGGCTCAACGGCGTGATCTCCGTCGACCCGCTTTACGTCAATCGCAACGCGGTCCCCCCGGACTACCACCTGTTGGCGGCAAGCCCTGTGGCCGAGGCGGGCGACAACACGGTCGCCTCGGCTCTCCTGACGGATTACGACGGCGCTCCGCGCATCCAGGACAAGGACGGGAACGGCGTCGCCACGGTGGACATGGGGGCGTTCGAGTTCTCGACCGATTTCGACGGTGACGGCATTCCCGATTGGCAGGATCCGGACCAGGACAACGACGGCGTGCTGAACGCGTCCGATTGCGCCCCGCTCAACCGCGCCATCAGCCAGTTGCCCGACCGCGTCGGT
>JANMVW010000199.1:0-2165 GCA_031393555.1 Acidobacteriota bacterium | reverse complement strand
GCGCTGCCCGACGCCCTGGCGGCAGACCCTGAGCGACTCTCTCGTTTCGAGCGCGAGGCCAAGGTTCTCGCGTCGCTGAACCACTCCGGCGTCGGCGCAATCTACGGACTCGAGGAAGCAGGCGGGCACCGCTACCTCGTGCTCGAGTTCGTCCAGGGGGAAACGCTCGCAGATCGCTTGAAGCGGGGCGCGATCCCTCTCGACGAAGCGCTTCCTCTGGCGAAGCAGATCGCCGAAGCGCTCGAAACCGCTCATGAGAAGGGGATCGTGCACCGCGACCTCAAGCCCGCAAACGTGATGGTGACGGACGAGGGGCGCGCCAAGGTGCTGGACTTCGGGCTCGCGCGGTCGGCCGAGAGCGTGTCGTTCGATCCCGACTCCCCCACCCTCGCGTCGCCGGCCCATTCGCCGACCATTGCCGGCGTCATCATGGGAACCGCGGGCTACATGAGCCCGGAGCAGGCGCGCGGCAAGATCGTGGACAAACGCTCCGACATCTTCTCGTTCGGCTGCGTGGTCTTCGAGATGCTGACGGGGAACGGCCCATTCGGCGGCGAGACCGTCACCGATGCGCTCGGCGCGGTGCTCCACCGCGAGCCGGAGTGGTCGGAGCTTCCGGCGGGCACGCCGCCCGCGCTCAAGCAACTCTTGATGCGCTGCCTGGTCAAGGACAAGAACAACCGTCTCCGCGACATCGGCGACGCGCGCATCGAGCTCGAGTCCGCGATCGCCGACCCTGCGGGCCCGGCGCTCACGGCCGGGGCGCCGGCGGCGGCGCCACGTAAGGCGGGGATTCGAGAGGGTGTCGCCTGGTTGCTGGTCGCGTCTCTCGCGATCGCCGCCGGATTGAGTTGGCGAATGACTGGGCGCGCTCCTCTGCCTGAGACGGTGCGGCTCTCGCTGGCGGCTCCCGCGGGAATGACGGTCGTTCAGGGTGCGGGGAACATTTCGATCTCGCCCGACGGACGGGCGATCGTCTTCGTCGGGTCCGACGCCTCCGGCCGGGGCGGCCTTTTCGTTCGCAAGCTCTCCGAGGCGACGCCGCGCCCCCTCGCGGGCACGACGGGGGCCACCTATCCATTCTGGTCGCCCGACTCCAGGGACATCGCGTTTTTCGCCGACGGAAAGCTCAAGCGGGTTCCCGCGACCGGAGGCGACGTGGACGTGATCTGCGCGGCGTCCGACGGACGGGGCGGCACCTGGGGGACCGGCGGCACGATCGTCTTCGCGCCGACCGTAGCCTCGTGCCTCATGGCGGTCGAGCCCCGCGGCGGAGAACCTCGTCCCGTCACGGTCTTGGACGCGGCGACTCACGAGGTCACCCACCGCTTCCCGAGCTTCCTTCCCGACGGGGAGCACTTCCTCTTCATGGCCACCGGCGATGCCAACCAAACGGAGAACGACCTCGTGGTGGGATCGCTGGATTCGACCGCGCGAACACCGCTCGTCAAGTCCGTGAGCGCGGCCATCTACGCCGAGCCGGGTTATCTGATCTTCGCGAGCGGCGAGCGGATCGCCACCCAGAGATTCGACCCGAAGTCGCTGCGGTTGACAGGCGACCCGATCAAGCTCGGGGACAGCGTTCCCACGAGCGTGAACTCCGGCGATCGCGTCGCCTCGGCGTCGGCCAACGGGATCCTGGTGATCGGCACACCCGGCCAGCCGAACCGTCGCATCGCGTGGTTCAACAGGCACGGCGACCTCGAGGGAACGATCTCCCCGCCCCCCGGAGACCTGGGCCGGTTGCGGATCTCGCCGGACGGGACGCACGTCGCCGTGAGCTGCAAATCGGGCGAGAATTCCTCGGACCTCTGGTTGATCGATCTCAAACGAGGAGCACCGACACGTCTGACCTTCGGCCCCGGAACGAACGACAAGCCTGTGTGGTCGCCCGACGGCAAGCGCCTGGCCTTTCACTCGAACCGGAACGGCCCGTTCGATCTCTTCACGCGGCAGGCCAGCGGAGGTGGCGCCGATAGCCTCGCCTTCGCATCGCCGACGAGATGGAAGGAGCCGCTCGGCTGGTCGCCCGACGGCCGCTGGATCGCCTACTGGGCCATCGAGAAGGAAACAGGCGGCGACCTCATGCTCGCGGCGGCCGACGGAAGCGGAAAGGTTGAGACCTACCTGAAAACCCCGGCCACCGAATGGTTCCCCTCGATCTC
>JANMVW010000196.1:0-4656 GCA_031393555.1 Acidobacteriota bacterium | reverse complement strand
CCTGACCCCATTTCTCATAGAATTGCGTTCATGGCGATCGACCTTGCTGGAAAGCACGTCCTCATCACCGGCGCCTCGTGGGGCATCGGCCACGCCGCGGCGCGGGCTTTTGTCGCCGAGGGAGCCGTCGTTCTCGCGGTGGCGCGCTCGAAGGATCGACTCGATGCGTTAGCAGCGGAGCTGGGCGGCCCGGCGCGGGTTGCGACCTTCGTCGCCGACGTCTCCGATGGCCCCGCGATGGAAGCACTCGCCCGTGCGGTCATTGCCGGGCACGGCGTGCCCGACGTCGTCATCGCGAACGCGGGTCTCGGCATGGACGCCCGCTTCGAAGCGACCACCGACGACGACCTCAGGAAGGTTTTCGAAGTCAACGTGTTCGGGGTCGTCCGAACGATCCGCCCTTTCCTCCCGGGGATGGTCGCGCGGGGAAGGGGCCGTATCCTCGTGGTCTCGTCGGTCGTAGGGAAGCGGGGCATCCCGAACTACGCCGCGTACTCCGGGAGCAAATTCGCGCTTCACGGGATGGCCGACGCGCTCCGCCCGGAGCTCTACGGGACCGGCGTCACGGTGGGGATCGTCTGCCCTTCGTCGACGACGACCGAATTCGCCGAGCGAAAACTACGCTCCGGACCGCCGCAGAAGAATGTGCGGGTGCAAAAGCACTCGGCTGAGTCGGTGGCGCGTGCTCTCGTACGCATGGCGCGATCGAGGCGCCGCGAGATGATCCTGTCTCCCGAGGGGAAGCTGATGAACGCGGTGAATCGGCTCGCGCCGGGGCTCCTGGACTGGATTCTCGCGAAGGCGCTGGTCAAGTAGGCGTGAGCCCCAGGCGGTAGAACGCCGCGATCACCAGCGAGTGGGTGATCGCCCCGTCGCGGATCAGGCGCGGCACGTTGGCGAGCGGAATCGTGACGATCTCGAACGCCTCGTCGCCGTCGGGCGCCGGGTCGCCCGCGCGCACGACGTCTCTCGCGAGAAAGGTGTGACAGCGGTTCGTCTGGATGGCCGGATTGGGGTGCACCCATCCCAGGTCGATGAGGTCGGAGGATTCGTACCCCGTCTCCTCGCGTAGCTCGCGGAGTGCCGCGGCTCGCGGCTGCTCTCCCGCGTCGCACATACCGCCCGGGATTTCGAGGGTGAGAGCGTTGGTTCCGAAGCGGAACTGGCGCACGAAGACGACCTGGCGGTCTTCCGTCAGGGGCACGACGGTGATCCAGTCGGGGGCTTCGATGACGAAGAAGGAGCGCGGATCGCGTCCATCGGGAGGCTCGAAGCGGACGCTGTCGAGGTCGAAGACGCGGCAGTTCTGGAGCCTCTGGGCCCCGAGACGGCGCCAGGGCTTGACGGCTCCCGGCCCGCCGGATCCGCTCACTCGGCCTTCTTGCCCTCGTCCTTGCCGGCCAACTTCTTGACGCGGACGTCGATCAAACGGCGGCGGCGCTGCACCCGGCGAATCGTCTTTTTGGCCTTGCGGACCTTGACCGGGTCCATCGAAGCGGCCTTCTCGACGAGTTTCTTTTTGAGGGCTGCGGTTTTCTGCTTCAGTTGCTCTGCGCTCTTATGCGGCATCGTGGACTCCCCTTGATCTCTTGGAAACGGCGGCAGATGCTAGCACGCGGGCCTGTTAGACTTCCCGTCATGCCACCCCTCGAACGTCACGTCTTCGTCTGCGAGAACGTGCGGGACCCCGCAAACGAACGCGGCTGTTGCGCCGCGAAGGGCGCCGAGGAGATCCGCTCCCGCCTGAGGATCCTCGCCAAGCAGGCGGGCCTCAAAGGGCGCGTTCGGATCAACACCGCGGGCTGCCTCGACCAGTGCGCCCACGGGGTCGCGATCGTCGTCTACCCCGAGGCGATTTGGTACGGCGCGGTCACGGTGGCCGACGTCGACGAGATCTTCAACAGCCATGTGCTCGGGGGGCAGCCGGTCGAACGGCTTCGTCTCCCGCACATGCGCTGACCCCGGGCAAGCCTCTTGATCCTGGACGGACGGCGATTCCTCATCGTCGGGCACCGCGGCGCGGCCGCGCGCGCGCCCGAAAACACGGCCGCGGGGCTCACCGCGGGACTCGACGGCGGCGCGGATCAGATCGAGGTCGATGCGGGCTTGTCGCGCGACGGCCGCGTCGTGCTCCTCCACGACACGACTCTCGACCGCACGACCAGCGGCCGCGGGCCGCTTCGCGGAAAAGACTTCGGGCACGTCGCCGCCCTCGACGCCGGGTCGTGGTTTGCATCACGCTTCGCGGGCGAGCCGCCGATCGATCTCGACGAGGCCCTGGCCATCGTGAGACCGCGCGTCCCGCTCATCGTCGAGGTCAAGGCCTCGGCCCGGGAGCGGGCGCGCGGGATCGATCCCGCCGATCGCGCCACGATCGAAGCGGTCCTCGCCGCCTTCATGCGCACCGGAGGCGTTCGGGGCGTGACCATGTCCTCGGCCGCCTGGACGCTTCTGCTCGAAGCCACCCGGACAGTCCGCGGCCTCGACTGCGCGCTGACGGTCGGCTCGACGGAAACGAGAGACCCGATCGCTTGGGCGCAGCGCATCGGCGCGACCGCGCTCCACCCGAACCGCAGGCTGTGCACGCCCACCTTCGTCGCGCGCGCGAGGGGCATGGGCCTTCTCGTGATCGCCTACACCGTGAACCGCGCCTCCGAGCTTGCCCCCCTCCTCGAAGCCGGAGTCGACGGCGTCTTCACGGACGACCCGGTGGCCATGCGGCGCCTGCTGTCGCGGCGGAACTCCACGCCCGCGGCCGGCGGAACGCTGGCGTTGGGCATCGACCAAGGCAGCGGCGGGACGCGTGCGGTCCTGATCGACGGTTCCGGTGCCGTCGTGGCAGCGCATGCGACGCGCGTGGCGAGCCGGCGCGACAAGTTGGGCGCGATCGTGCAGGACGCCGAGGCGATCGCGGCGTCGGTCGCGCGCGCCGCGGGACCTCTGGTTCGAGAAGCCGCAAGACGCGTCACGGCGGCGGGGCTCGCCGTACAGCGCTCGTCCCTCGTGGTCTGGCGTGCGGCCGACGCGCGCCCCGTAACGCCGGTGATTTCGTGGCGCTCCGAGGGGCCTCAGGGTGTCCTGGCGCCGCTCGCCCCGCACGAGGCGGAGATCCATCGAGCGACGGGTCTGACCGCCCGTTACCCCTACGGCGCGATCCGCCTCGCCGCGCTGTGCGCCGAATCTCCCGAGATCGCGGGCGGGCTTCGGGAAGGGCGCCTGGTCGCGGGGCCTCTCGGCGCGTTTCTGGTGGCGCGCCTTGCGGAAGGGGGACAAGCGCCCTGCGACCCGTCGCTCGCTCAGCGCACCCTCGCCTACGACATCACCCGCGGAGTCTTCAGCGAAGACCTCGCGCGACGGCACGGACTCGAGGCCGCCTTCTGGCCCGGCGTGTCACCCTCGGCCGGAGAGCGAGGACGCCTGCGGCTCGGACGTTCCCACGTTCCTCTCCGTGCGCTCCTGGGCGATGTCGGCGCGGCGACCCGGGCGATTCTCGGCGATGTCGCGGATGCCGACGACGGGGCGCTCGTTTTGGGAACCGGCGGATTTGTCGTGGTGTCCACCGGGAGATCTCCGCGGTACGTCGACGGCCTGCTGACGACCCTGCTCTACGAAGACGTCGACGGCCCGGTTTACGCGGTCGAGGGAACCGTGAACGGACTGTCCGGCTCGATCGTCGAGGCCGGACGGCGAGGCGGTTTTGCGGAACTCCCCGCGGAGCGAATCGCCGCGCGCGGAGGCACGGCTGCGCGCACGCCTCGAATCGATGCGGCGCCCGAGGGAACGGGCACCCCTGATTGGGACCCGCGCCGTCGTTTCGAGGTCGAGGCCGGCGACTTTACGCCGGAAGAAATCGTGCGTGGGACGATCGACGACCTCGCGAGCCGCTTTGCACGCATCGCGGAGCTTTTGCGCGCGGCGAACGTCTGTCCGGAGCGTTTCGTCACGACCGGGGGGCTCGCGGCGTCGCCTCATCTCACCTCGAGAATCGCCGATCGCATGGCCGCCACGATCGTCGTCGACCCGCAGCCTCACCGGACCGCGGTCGGGGCGGCGCTCCTCGCCCGCGATGGCCGCTAGCGCGAAAGGCCTCGACGAGGTGCGCCGCCTGCGCGCGCCGCTTCTTCGCTGGTACCGCGCTGCCAAACGCGACCTCCCCTGGCGCCGTACGACCGACCCTTACGCGATCTGGGTGTCGGAGGTGATGCTGCAGCAGACCACGGTCGCCGCCGTGATTCCTTACTGGGAACGATTCCTCGAGCGTTTCCCCGATACCGCCTCGCTGGCGGCCGGCCGTGAGGAGGACGTGCTCGCCTTGTGGAGCGGCCTCGGCTACTACCAACGCGCCAAGGCGCTGCGCCGGGGCGCGATCGCCGTCATGGAGCACCACGGCGGCTTCGTGCCGGAGGAGGCCGACGCGCTGCGCGGGCTTCCCGGAATCGGGCGCTACACCGCAGGCGCGATTGCGAGCCTTGCTTTCGGCCGGGAGACTCCCGTCGTCGACGGCAACGTCAAGCGCGTCTTTGCGCGCCTGTTCGCGATGCGCGGAGAAGACAACGCGGCATCGGAACGGGCGCACTGGTCCATCGCGGAAACGCTCGTGCGCGGCGCGACGCCCGGGGATCTCAATCAGGCCGTGATGGAGCTCGGCGCCACGGT
>JANMVW010000181.1:0-2172 GCA_031393555.1 Acidobacteriota bacterium | reverse complement strand
GACGAACTCTTGGAAGCGCTATGACCACGCCGGAATTGGTAGAGCGATTCGCCCGACTCGAAACAGAGATTGCGCAGGAAAGGGGTGACTTTGCTCTGTTCGCTTTGTTCAGGCGCGAAGAGGTTCCTGATCGGTGGGATCTGATGGTCTCGGCCTCTTGGGCGGGAGGCGACAACGCGGCGGTCGTCAATTACCTGGTGGCGCAAATCAAATCCAAGCTGGGTGACGGCGATCTGGTCAGCCTTTCGCGAATTGTGGTGATCGACCCGGAAGACTCAGCCGTCCGGATGCTCAACCGAAACGTCCACGTTGAGCACGGCAACGTCGAGGTGAGAGATAGCATCTTCTCCGGCCTCGCCATCAAGCAGGCTCACATCATCACTTCGAACCGACCTCCGGCTCAGGCTGCCGGATAGTCTCGCTATACTCCGCGTGTGTTCCACGCCCTCCTCCTCTCTGTCCTCCTCGCCGCCACGCCTCAAACGGCGCGGGTGGTTGCCGTGCATGACGGCGACACGATCACGGTCAAGTTCGATGGACACACCGAGAAGGTTCGCCTGGTGGGCATCGACTCACCGGAGCTACAGGACGAGCGGCAGGCCTATCGCGACGCCGCGTACGCAGCGCGGGACTACGCGCGATCGCGTCTCGGCGGTGAAACGGTCACGCTCGACGCCGAGCCGCGACAACCCGATCGCGACCCGTACGGCCGCCTCCTGCGCTACGTGATCTTGGGCGACGGCACGATCGTCAACGAAGAGTTCGTGCGCAAGGGGTACGCGCGCGTGTACGACAGGTTCCAGTTCACGCTCAAGCCACGCTTCAAGGCCGCCGAGGCCGAAGCGAAGCGCGAGAAGCTGGGCGTATGGAGGCTGCCGCCGGGGCGCAGGCGCGAGGTTCCGGGCGCTCGTTAGTTAAGGCCATCTTGAGGCGTATTCGCCTTGCTTTCGTCAATTTCTGGGGGTTTGGTAGCCCGGCCGGCGCGGCGATCGCGCCTCCTGGACGATCCTAGGAGACCGTTTTCAACGAAAAGGGCCTTTCGGAGCGGCCCCGAGACCGGTCTCCAGGAAAAAAGCTCTGAACCGTGACGTTTTGCTCCGATCCGGGACCTCGGTCTCCCAGCGCTAGCGCGTATTCGCCTTCATCGCGGCCTGGTCGAGGTCTTCCTGGATCGGCTTGTCGCCGTCGTGCCCGAGGCGCACGGCCTTCTTGCCGATCTGCGTCTCGATCCGCACGGGACGCTTCCAGATGCGGGTGAGGTTTTCGAGAACTTCCTTGGCCCAGTCGGTGCGGAGGTCGACGCCGGCGTGGCGGTGGATGAGCAAGAGCTCCCCGCGATTGCCGTAATTGGCGTCCAGCACCTCGATGACGGGGCGGCCGCCGTTGGTGAAGTGGAACAAGAGCGACTGCTTCACGTCGTCGAACTTGGTGCTTTCGACCTCGTCCTTGCCGGTGCGGGCGTTCTTCTTCGAGACGAACAGCCCCTGCCGCTCACAGAAATCCTGCGTCAGGTACTCGTCGAGGAAGGTGGCGTCGCAGTGCAGACGGCGAATCTCGTAGATCTTGTCGCGCCCGCGGCCGAGCTTGCGGTCCCAGCGGAGGCGCTCGGACATGCGGTCGCAGGCTTCCCACTCGGGGCCGAACTGACCCATGTTCCAGCGGCGCTCGATGTCGCGGAACAATTCGAGGCCGAGCTTGTAGGGGTTCAGGCGGCCCGGCGAGACCGCGACGGTCCCGGAGTGGTGGTCGGCGTAATCGATCACCTCGGTGTCGTCGAGGATGCGCGTCGTCATCATGTGCGTGTGCCAGAACGAGGCCCACCCCTCGTTCATCACCTTGGTCTGGCGTTGGGGGAGGATGTAGTAGCTCTCGTCGCGCACGATCTCGAGCGCGTCCTGCTCCCAAGGTTCGAGCGGCGCCGCGGCCATGAGGAACCCCAGCACGTCGCGGTCCGGAGACGGGGGGAAGCGCTTGGCGTCTTCGCGCTCCTGCCGCGCTTGCTTCCGTTTCGCCTCGAGGTAGTCCGGCGGATTGACGTAGCGGTCGAGGTACGGCTTGGCCGGCATGCGGCCGGGATCCTGCTGGTCCGGCTGGTCGACCGGCGGCCCGGCGCGCCTCGCCTCGCGGAAGACGGCGCCGGGGTCGATCAGGTCCTCGACCGAAAGGCAGGCG
>JANMVW010000155.1:0-10528 GCA_031393555.1 Acidobacteriota bacterium | reverse complement strand
CGAGCTGCCACCTTCGGGTTCCGCTTCCCCAAAGTCATCGTGATCGCCGCCGTCAACGACGTCTTCCCGTGGTCCACGTGACCAATCGTCCCCACATTCACGTGCGGCTTCGAACGATCAAACTTCTCCTTGGCCATCGCTGCAATTCCTCCGGCGCCCTAGCGCTTCGTCGTTCCAGTGACCCTCGCGACCAAGTCTTCGCTGATCGCCTTGGGCACGTCTTCGTATTGCGAAAAATGCATCGTGTAGGTGCCGCGTCCTTGCGTGCGACTCCTCAAGTCCGTTGCGTAACCGAACAACTCCGCAAGCGGAACCATTGACTGTATCACCGAAAGCCCCGGACGGGTCTCCATCGCGGAAATTCGGCCCCTCCGGGAGCTCAAGTCCCCGATAACCTCGCCCATGTACTCATCGGGAAGAACCACTTCGACCTTCATGACCGGCTCCAAAAGACCGACTCCGGCCGTTTTGCAACCCTCCTTGAAAGCCATCGAAGCGGCGATCTTAAAAGCCATTTCGGAGGAGTCCACCTCGTGGTACGAGCCGTCGTACAGAGTCACCTTGACGTCTCTCATGGCGTAACCGGCAAGAATGCCGCACTCCATGGACTCTTCGAAGCCTGCCTCGCAGGCCCCGAGAAACTCTTTGGGGATCGCACCGCCGACAATCGCATTCTCGAAGACGAACCCCTTGTCGAATCCTGCGGGCTCGATCCTGATCTTGACATGACCATACTGGCCGCGGCCGCCGCTCTGTCGGATGTATCTCCCCTCGGCGGTTGCAGCGCCCTTGACCGTCTCCCGATAAGAGACCTGGGGCTTGCCGACGTTGGCCGCTACCCCGAACTCGCGCAGCAGGCGATCGACGAGGATCTCGAGGTGGAGTTCGCCCATGCCGGCGATCAGCGTCTGCCCCGTGTCGGGGTCGGTCTGAACCCGAAAAGTCGGGTCTTCCTGGACCAGCTTCTGAAGGGCTGCCCCGAGCTTCTCCTGGTCCGCCTTGGTCTTCGGCTCGATAGCGAGCCGGATGACCGGCTCCGGGAACTCCATGCGTTCGAGCAGAACGGGCGCCGACGGATCGCAGATGGTGTCCCCGGTTTGGGCGTTTCGCAAACCCACGACGGCGGCGATGTCCCCCGCCCAGAGATCGTGGATATCCTCCCGCTTGTTCGCGTGCATTTTCAGCAGCCGGCCGACGCGCGTCGTTTGTCGTTTCGCGGGGTTGTAGACCTGCGAGCCAGCTTCGAGATGACCTGAGTAAACCCGAGCAAACGCCAGATGGCCGACGAACGGGTCGGTCATGATCTTGAAAACAAGGGCCGCGAAAGGCTCATCGTCCGATGCACTTCGCGTCACAGCCACACCGGATTCAGGGTCGACCCCCTCGATGGCCGCCACGTCGCGTGGCGACGGGAGGTACGACACGACGGCGTCCAGAAGCGTCTGCACGCCTTGGTTGTGGAACGACGAACCGCACAGCACCGGAACGAACCTCAGCGCACAGGTCCCCTTCCGAATGGCCTGGTGAAGCTCGGCAGGGGAAATTGATCCTCCCGACAGGAACTTCTCCAGAAGAAGATCATCGACCTCGCACGCCGCCTCGACGACGCGCTCGTGAGCGGCCTGCGCCGCCGGGAGATCTTCCGCCGGAATATCCTCGATGAGATGGCGCGAGCCGATGGTGGCGCCATCCCAAACGAGCGCCCGCATCCCCACGACGTCGATGCCACCCCGGAAGCCGTCCGCGGTTCCGAGGGGGAGCACGACCGGAAGCGGCCGGGATCGCAGCCGATCGGAGATCATTCGGCAGACCCGTTCGAAGTCGGCACCGACGCGGTCCATCTTGTTCACGAAGGCGATACGCGGAACGCGGTATTTATCGGCCTGGCGCCAAACGGTTTCGGACTGAGGCTCAACCCCGCCGACGGCGCAGAAGACCGCGACCGCTCCGTCGAGTACGCGCAGCGACCGCTCTACCTCCGCCGTGAAATCCACGTGTCCCGGCGTATCAATGATGTTGATTCGGTGATCGTCCCAGAAACAAGTGGTTGCGGCGGACGTTATCGTGATTCCCCGCTCTTGCTCCTGTACCATCCAGTCCATGGTCGCTGTACCGTCATGCACCTCTCCGAGTTTGTGGGTGATTCCGGTATAGAAGAGGATGCGCTCGGTGGTCGTGGTCTTACCGGCATCGATGTGGGCCATGATGCCGATGTTCCGAGTCCTCTCCAGAGATACCTGGCGTTCCATTCAAAAGATCCATGCGCCCCCGGTTCAACCCGGGTCGCGTTTCGAACGACCGTGAACTGTTGACGGCTAACAGTTCACAGTTGACAGTTCACCACCGATAATGCGCAAAGGCCTTATTCGCCTCTGCCATTTTGTGTGTGTCTTCTTTCTTCTTGAAAGCTCCGCCGCGAAGCGCAGATGCGTCCAAGATCTCGTTCGCGAGTTTTTCCCGCATCGATTTTTCAGACCGCTCCCGCGAGTACGAGATCAGCCAGCGAACGCCCAGCGCGGTACGGCGCTCGGGCCTGACTTCGATCGGAACTTGGTAATTCGAGCCGCCCACGCGCCTCGATTTCACCTCAAGAAGGGGCTTAACGTTGTCCACCGCTTTGCGGAAGATCTTGACCGGATCGTCTTTGGCACGTTCTTGCACGAGCCGCATCGCGCCGTAGAAAATCGACTCGGCGGTTGATTTCTTGCCATCGTACATCAAGCAATTGATGAAACGCGTGACCAGCGGCGACTGGTAGACGGGATCCGGGAGGACCTCGCGCTTCGGAACGTTTCCGCGTCGGGGCATCTTAGGTCTCTCCCTTAGGTCTTCGGCCGTTTGGCGCCATATTTCGAACGGCTCTGGCGCCGGCCTTCCACGCCCATCGCGTCGAGCGTACCGCGAATGACGTGGTAACGAACCCCCGGGAGGTCCTTAACGCGGCCTCCGCGGATCATGACGATCGAGTGCTCTTGAAGATTGTGCCCCACGCCCGGAATGTAGGTCGTGACCTCGATCCCGTTGGTCAGACGAACGCGCGCAACCTTGCGGAGGGCCGAATTCGGCTTCTTGGGTGTCGAAGTGTAGACCCGGACGCACACACCCCTTTTTTGAGGGCAACGCACGAGAGCGGGACTCTTGGTTCGCGACCTCTGCGCTTCGCGACCAATCCGGATCAACTGGCTGACTGTCGGCACGAACCACTCCTCACTCGAATAACCGAGCGAAAATCCAGGTGATACTAACAGAACTCCAAGAGGGCGGTCAAGACCGCCTCTCACCAGACTGGGCTCACGCGGTCTTGCCCGGTTCCTGCCCGGTCGCCTCGGCGGCCGCGGCCCGGAGCATTTCCGCGAATCGATCGGTATCCAAATCGACCTCCGGCTCCACCAGTTCCTCGCCCATCTCTTCCTCCATCGGGGGCGGGCCATCCGCAGGGATCTGGATTCCCGAGTAAATGCCCATTCCGGTCCCGGCAGGGATCAGGCGTCCCATGATCACGTTTTCCTTGAGCCCTCGGAGCCGATCGACCTTCCCCGAGATCGAAGCCTCGGTCAGGACGCGCGTCGTCTCTTGGAAGCTGGCCGCCGAGATGAACGAATCGGTGGACAGCGAGGCCTTGGTGATCCCCAGAAGCAGAGGCCGCCCTCGCGCCGGAGCTCCGCCGGCGGCCACCACACGCTCGTTTTCCTCGACGAACCGAAAACGGTCGACCTGCTCGTCCACAATAAACTCGGTGTCGCCGACATCTTCGACTTTGATCCAACGCATCATCTGCCGGATGATCGTCTCGATGTGCTTGTCGTTGATGTTGACGCCCTGGAGCCGGTAGACCTCCTGAATCCCGTCGAGTAGATATTTCTGGAGCTCCCGCTCACCCAAAATCTCGAGGATTTTGTGCGGATCCTTCGGTCCATCCGTGAACGCGTCCCCTGCCCGTACGCGCTCACCTTCCTGAACGTTGACGTGTAACCCCTTCGGAACGGCGTACTCCCGCTCCTCTCCGTCGTCGGTCCGGATGATGATCTTGCGGGAGCCCTTGACGATCTCGCCGTAGTGCACGGTACCGTCGACCTCCGCCATCACTGCGGGGTCCTTGGGGTGGCGCGCCTCGAAGAGATCCACGACGCGCGGAAGGCCTCCCGTGATGTCCTTGGTCTTGGTGGTGGCACGAGGGATTTTCGAAAGGACGTCGCCTTCTCGTAGCGGCTCACCGTCGCGCACCATGATGATCGCGTGCAGCGGCATGAGGATCTTCCGGAGCGGCTGCCCCTTCGGATCGAGAACGATCAGTTGAGGGTGCTTCTTCTCGTCTTGAGACTGCACAATGACCTGTCTCGAGAAGCCGGTCACTTCGTCGACCTCTTCCTGCATCGTGACGCCGGCTTCGATGTCCTGGAACTTCACCGTTCCCGGGACGTCGGTCAAAATCGCGTAGGTATACGGATCCCATTCGGCCAGCTTCGTGCCGCCCTCGACGACGTCTCCATCTCGAACCTCGAGCACAGCTCCATAAACGACCGTGTAGCGTTCGCGTTCTCGACCATCGCGATCGTGGATCACCAGCGATCCGTTGCGGTTGATCGCCACGGGCTTTCCGTTCCGGTTCACGACAGATTTGATGTTGTGGTACCGGACCGTTCCGGCATTACGGCACTCGATCGACGACTGCTCGTCGATGCGGGCCGTACCGCCGATGTGGAAGGTCCGCATGGTCAACTGCGTTCCGGGTTCGCCGATCGATTGAGCGGCGATGACGCCGACGGCCTCGCCCAACTCAACGAGGCGACCGGTGGCGAGGTTCCGTCCGTAACAACGGATACAAACGCCACGCTTCCACTCACACGTAAGCACCGAACGGATACGGACGCTCTCGATACCAGCATCCTGCACGGCAGTCGCCAGATCCTCGTCGACCAAATCGTTCCGTTCTACGATGACCTCACCCGTCAGTGGGTCCTTGACGCCATCCAAAGCTACGCGCCCGACGATTCGGTCTCGCAATTCCTCGATGATCTCGCCGCCCTGCTCGATTCGAGTGACCTCGATCCCTTCGATCGTTCCGCAGTCTTCCTCGGAGATGATCACGTCCTGCGAGACGTCGACCAGACGCCGCGTGAGGTATCCGGAGTTCGCGGTTTTGAGGGCCGTGTCCGCCAGACCTTTTCGCGCGCCGTGCGTCGAAATGAAATACTGCAGCACGTTCAACCCTTCACGGAAGTTCGCGGTGATGGGCGTCTCGATGATCTCGCCGGAGGGCTTGGCCATCAGTCCGCGCATGCCGGCAAGCTGGCGCATTTGCTGCTTGCTACCTCTCGCTCCCGAATCCGCCATCATCAAAATGGGGTTGAACTCGCGCCGTTCGCGCTCGATACGATTCATCTCGCGGAACATCGCTTCCGACACGCGTTCGGTTGCGTCGGACCAAATCGCGATGACTTTGTTGTAGCGCTCTCCATTCGTGATCACGCCGTCCAGGTACTGCTGCTCGACGTCAATTTGGTCCGCGCGGGCCTTGTCGACGACGATAGCCTTCTCGGGCGGGACGACCATATCGTCCACCCCGATCGAAATCCCCGCGCGCGTCGCGTACGTGAATCCGAGGTCTTTCAAGGCATCTACCAGCTCCACCGTGCGGTCGTTGCCATGGCGCAGGTAGCAGTAGTGAACTAGCGACTGAAGGCCCTTCTTCTTCAGAAGCCCGTTGAGGAATGGAATATCCGCCGGCAGGTGGTCGTTGAAAATGACGCGGCCGACCGTCGTGATGAGACGGTAGTTCGTCACGGACTGCTCCGGAGCGCGGGCGACGTTTTCCCTGTCCTTCGGAGGCAGGGTCGTCAAGTCAATGAGACTTCCGGAATAGCGAAGGACGATGCGCGTGAGCGTCTCGACCTCCCCGGACTGATAGGCGATCAGGACTTCGTTGGTCGAGCTAAAGGCCCGCCCTTCGCCCTTCGCGCCGGGCCGTTCCTGCGTGAGGTAGTAGCAACCCAGCACGATGTCCTGACTCGGATTCACGATCGGCAATCCATTCGCCGGAGAGAGCACGTTTTGCGTGCTCATCATGAGAACCTGCGCCTCGATCTGGGCCTTGGCCGACAGCGGCACGTGTACCGCCATCTGGTCGCCGTCGAAGTCGGCGTTGAAGGCCGTACAGACGAGCGGGTGGATCTTGATCGCCTTCCCCTCGACGAGCACAGGCTGAAATGCCTGGATGCCGAGTCGGTGCAGCGTGGGTGCGCGATTCAAGAGCACCGGGTGGTTCTGGATGACTTCTTCGAGGTAATCCCACACCTCGGGGCGTTCGAGCTCGACCATCTCCTTCGCGGCCTTGATCGTCGAAACCAGTCCCTCGCGTTCGAGTTTGTTGTAAATGAATGGCTTGAACAACTCGAGTGCCATTTTCTTCGGGAGTCCGCATTGGTGGAGCTTGAGTTCCGGCCCGACCACGATTACGGAACGGCCGGAATAGTCCACGCGCTTCCCAAGCAGGTTTTGACGGAATCGCCCTTGCTTTCCCTTGAGCGTGTCGGAAAGCGACTTGAGCGGCCGATTATTGCTTCCGCGTAGCACGCGACCACGGCGACCGTTGTCGAACAGCGCGTCCACGGCCTCCTGGAGCATTCTCTTTTCGTTCCGGACGATCACATCGGGGGCCTTGAGATCGAGAAGCTTCTTCAAACGGTTGTTGCGGTTGATGACGCGGCGATAGAGATCGTTCAGATCGGACGTCGCAAACCGTCCTCCATCCAACGGTACGAGCGGCCTCAATTCCGGAGGGATCACCGGGATGACATCGAGGATCATCCACTCCGGGCGGTTGCCGCTCTTGCGGAACGCGTCGACGACCTTGAGGCGCTTCGCGTACTTCAAGCGCTTCTGCATCGAGGTTTCGTTTCGCATCTTCTCCCGCATCTCGCGGGCGAGCTGGTCGACATCGAGACGGGCGAGGAGCTCTTTGATCGCCTCGGCTCCCATCCCTGCGGTGAACTGATCGGGGTACTGATCGACCAACTCCCGGTACTGCTCTTCGGAGAGGCTCTGCCGTTCTTCCAGCGTCGGCACGTCGCCAGGATCGATGACGCAGTAAGCCTCAAAGTAGAGGATACGTTCGAGTTCGCGTAGCGGCATATCGAGCAGATGTCCGATGCGCGACGGAAGCCCCTTGAAGAACCAGACGTGACTGACGGGGCTCGCGAGCTCGATGTGCCCCATGCGCTCGCGACGCACTTTGCTCTGCGTGACTTCGACGCCGCACTTGTCGCACACGACGCCTCGGTGCTTCATGCGCTTGAACTTGCCGCAGAGGCATTCCCAGTCGGTAACCGGTCCAAAGATCTTCGCGCAGAACAATCCGTCGCGCTCCGGCTTAAAAGTCCGGTAGTTGATGGTCTCCGGCTTCGTCACTTCGCCGTACGACCACGAACGAATCTTTTCAGGCGATGCCAGACTGATCCGGATCGCGTTGAAGTCGTTGATGGTCTTTGCCTTGTCGAACAGAAACGAGGGTTTGCTCACCGTACCTCCCTCCGCATCAGATCATCGAGGGGCCGCGAGCGTCGGCACGATCGCTCAGCAGCTCGACGTCGAGGCAGAGGCTCTGCAGTTCCCTGACCAAAACGTTAAAGGACTCCGGCAATCCGGGCTCGGGCGTGGGCTCTCCCTTGACGAGAGCTTCGTAGATTTTGGTGCGGCCGTAAACGTCGTCGGACTTGACAGTCAGGAGTTCCTGAAGGATGTGCGCTGCGCCGTAGGCCTCGAGTGCCCATACCTCCATCTCGCCGAAACGCTGACCTCCGAACTGGGCCTTGCCACCAAGCGGCTGCTGGGTGATGAGAGAGTACGGCCCGATCGACCTTGCGTGGATCTTGTCGTCCACCAAGTGGGAGAGCTTGAGCAGATAGATGTAACCGACTGTCACGAGTTGCTCGAAGGCCTCCCCGAGCTTTCCGTCGCTGAGCTGGATCTTTCCAGAGGACGGCAGCCCCGCGACGCGGAGCTGCGTTTTGATGTCGGACTCCATCGCACCGTCGAAAACGGGCGACGCGAACGTGACGCCGTCGGCGAGCGCCCTTCCGAATTCGAGTATGGCGTCGTCGTCAGCGGCGCCCACCGTTTGTTTCATCGGTCCCGGCGGGAGCATCTCGTCAAGCCTGCCGCGAATCGCTGCGACCGCGGCGCCTCGCTCACCCGCCAATTGATCCTTGATCCACGAAGCGTGAACCGAGGCCGCCCATCCGAGGTGGGTCTCGAGGATCTGGCCGACGTTCATCCGCGAAGGAACGCCTAGGGGGTTGAGAACGACCTCAACGGGTGTTCCGTCGGGCAGGCAGGGCATGTCCTCTTCAGGGAGGATGCGAGCGATGACGCCCTTGTTGCCGTGTCTGCCCGCCATCTTGTCCCCAACGGACAGCTTTCTCTTCATGGCGACGTAGACCGTCACCATCTTGATGACGCCGGGGGCCAGTTCATCGCCCTTCTGAAGGGTCGCAATCTTGTCTTCGTTGATCTTCTTGAGGATCTGAATGCGTTTTTTCGTGCGCTCGTCGATGCGACGCATTTCGGCGAGCTTCTTTTGGTTCGTCGTGTCGATCTCGCAGCGGTGCAGATCTTCTGTGGAAATCTCCGCCATCACTTCGCGCGCTAGCTTGACGCCGGACGCGAGAATTTCCTGCTTGGTCTGCTTCGTTTTGAGCGGACTGGCGAGGGTCTCCCCTTCCAAGAGCTCGATGAGACGCTTTCGATCTTCTTCTCGAAGAATCCGGATTTGATCCTCGAGATCTTTGTTCATCCGGTCGATATCGGCCTGTTCGATCTCAAGTGCGCGGGTGTCTTTTTCGACCCCCTTGCGGCAGAAAATCTTGACGTCGACGACCGTGCCCTCGATCCCCGGAGGCGTCGTCAGCGATGCGTCGCGGACATCTCCGGACTTTTCTCCGAAGATCGCGCGGAGGAGCTTCTCCTCGGGGGTCAGTTGCGTCTCTCCCTTCGGAGTGACCTTACCGACGAGGATGTCTCCGGGCTTGACATGGGCACCAATCCGAATGACCCCGGACTCGTCCAGATCCTTGAGAAACTCCTCGGCGACGTTGGGGATGTCCCGTGTGATTTCCTCAGGTCCGAGCTTCGTGTCTCGCGCCTCGATCTCGAACTCCTCGATGTGAATCGAGGTGAACGAATCTTCACGGACGAGCTTTTCGGAAACCAGGATGGCGTCTTCGAAGTTGTAGCCCCGCCACGGCATGAACGCCACGAGCACGTTGCGACCGAGCGCCAATTCGCCCTGCTCGGTGCACGGCCCATCAGCCATGACCTGGCCCATCGCGACGCGCTGTCCCTTGCGGACGATCGGCCTTTGATTGATGCAGGTGTTTTGGTTCGAGCGCTTGAACTTCGTGAGCGAATAGATATCCGCACCGAAATCCTCTCGACCCTCCGCTCCCACACGCACGATGATCCGCTGACTATCGACGAGATCGACGATTCCGGCGCGCTTGCAAATAACGACTGACCCCGAGTCCTTGGCCGTGACCGCTTCCATCCCGGTCCCGACGAAGGGCGCTTTCGGGCGCAGCAGAGGGACGGCCTGCCGCTGCATGTTCGATCCCATCAGGGCTCGATTCGCGTCATCGTTTTCGAGGAACGGGATCAGCGAAGCAGCGACCGACACCAATTGCTTCGGCGAAACGTCGATGTAGGCGACTTCGTTCTTGGGAACGAGTTTGAACTCGCCGGCCTTGCGCGCATTGACGCGATCATGCGCGAAAGTCAGGTCAGCATTCAGTTTCGCGTTCGCCTGCGCAACGACCGAACGGTCCTCCTCCCACGCTGTGAGATAGAACGAGTGCGGCTCAGCCTCCGGGGGGGTCTTGCCTGCTTTCTTGAGGCGGAGCACCTCTTTGGCGAACTCGTCCTCTTGCACGACATCGTGCAGCTTGTACGACCCGTCGGCGGTTCGAACGACCCGAACGTAGTCGATGACCTTGCCTGCTTCCACACGCCGATAGGGGGACTCGATGAACCCGTATTCGTTTATGCGCGCGAAGCAAGACAGCGACGAAATCAGTCCGATGTTCGGACCTTCCGGCGTCTCGATCGGACAGATGCGGCCGTAGTGCGTCGGATGGACGTCGCGCACCTCGAACCCCGCACGTTCACGCGAGAGACCACCCGGCCCGAGGGCTGACAACCGCCTTTTGTGCGTGACTTCCGAGAGCGGATTCGTCTGATCCATGAACTGGGAAAGCTGCGAACTGCCGAAGAACTCCTGGATCGCCGCCATCACCGGCTTGGCGTTGATAAGGTCGTTCGGCATCGCGGTCGTCATCTCTTGATAGACGGACATCTTTTCCTTGATCGCCCGTTCCATTCGAACGAGGCCGATCCGGAACTGGTTTTCAAGTAGCTCGCCGACGCTGCGGACGCGGCGATTACCCAAGTGATCGATATCGTCGACTTCGCCGACGCCCTTCCGGAGCTTCAGCATGTAGCGAAGCACCTCGATGAAATCCTCGCGGGTCGGCGTGCG
>JANMVW010000153.1:0-2482 GCA_031393555.1 Acidobacteriota bacterium | reverse complement strand
AGAAAAGGAGTGCTCGGACTCCAAGCTGGCGATGTCGCTCCATGGGACGGGCGTCCTGGCGGGCTACAATCGCACGATTCAGTTACCGATCAGCTTCGAGACGCACACCGCTCCGCGCACGCCGGGCAATCCGGTCCAGTCTTTCAACACCGACATGTTCCGGTTGTTCGGACAGATCATAGGGGATCCGGACTTCGACCTGCTCCGGATTACCGCGGGAACGGACTTCGGAATGCCGAGTCCGGGCCATACGACGCTGAGGCAGTTGCCGAGCGGCAATTGGACCGTGGACAGTTTCTTCGACATCGAATACCGGATCGACTTCGTCGGAGCTCCCGGCGGCCCCATGGCCGGTATGTCAGGGAGCACGACGGCGACGATCCGCATGCAGACCGGAAGCGGCGTCGGCTGCGTTCACACCCCAACCAACTGTGACGACGGCAACGCCTGCACGGAAGACAGCTGCGATCCCGCCGTCGGTTGCGTGCATCTGCCGATCTCGTGCAACGACGGCAACGCTTGCACGACCGATACCTGCAACCCGACCAGCGGTTGCGTGAACACCCCGACCAATTGCGACGATGGCCAGATCTGCACAATCGACGCGTGCAACCCGGCGACGGGACAATGCACGCACACTCCGGCCAACTGCGACGACGGAAACGCCTGCACGGCCGACAGTTGTATCCAGGCGCTCGTGGCGCCCGCGTGCGTCGTTGCCGACAACGGGGGCGGGACGGTCACTCTGCCGCCGGCCGGCTGCGACTACCTGAGCCCGCAAGACGTCCATCAGATCGTCGCCGGGCTACCGGCCGGAACGACGATTCAACTCGGTGCGATCCACAAGAACTTCATCTGCCACCAACCGCCGAAGAACGACGGAGTGTGCACGTTCGTGCCTCCGCCGGGGTTCTGCGAGCAGCCCGGTGGAAATTTGGGTGGGCGTAAAGAGTGCTCCGACTCCTCGGTCGAAATGAATATCCACGGCACTGGCCTCTTGGCCGGATTCGATCGTCCGATTCAGATCATCGCCACCTTCGAGACCCACGTGGGGCCGCGCACGCCGGGCGCCCCGGTCCAGTCGTTCGCCACCGACATGTTCAAGCTGCAAGGTCAGCTCGCTCCTGGCGATCCTGACTTCGACTTGCTCCGCATCACCGCCGGGACCGGCTTCGGTCTCCCGAGCCCCGGCCACACGACCCTCACGCAACTGCCGAGTGGAAGCTTCGCCGTGGACAGCTTCTTCGACATCGAGTACCGCATCGATTTCATCGGAAAACCGGGCGGACGGTTGAACGGGATGTCGGGAAGTACGACCGCGACGATCCGGATGCAAACCGGCAGCGGAGTGGGCTGCGTTCACACGCCGATCGCGTGCAACGACAACATCCCGTGCACGAACGACAGCTGCGACCCGGCCTCGGGCTGTGTCTTCACCAACAACACATCGTCCTGCGACGACAACAACCCGTGCACGGTGGCCGACACCTGCGGCGGAGGGACTTGCACCGGGACCCCGATCACGGCTCCTCCGGAAACCCAAAACGTGCTCGCGGCCGCCAACAAGACGACTTACAGCTGGTCGTCGGCGCCGTTCGCGATCCGTTACGACGTGGTTCGAGGCGGCGTCAGCGCGTTACCCGTCGGTCCAGGCGGCGGAGACGAGGTCTGCTTCGACAACCTCGCCAGCCCGACCGTCAACGACGCCTCGATCCCGGCATCCGGCGCTGCGTTCTTCTACCTTTCGCGAGGTGAGAACACATGCGGCAACGGCACCTACGGCTTCCAGGGGTTCCACGGCGCCCCAGGCGCGCAGCGGGTGACCACGACCTGTCCGTAAAGCGCAACGCGTCAACTCTCATGGGGCGGGCGTCCATAGGGGCGCCCGCCCCATTTTCGTCTCCGCCCTCGTGACGCGAACCGCGCACATCCTCTTCGGAGCCGACCGCTCTCCTTCAGGCTTGCGTCTCTCGGACCTGGGAACCATCTTCCACGTTCGACACAGGGTTTGTCGGTTCTGTCGAGGAACCCGCGCGGGGGTCAAGTCGGTCGCGCCAGGTCCCGCCACGCCGACCAGGAGGGTGTATCGATGTTCCGACGTGTAAGAATTGCCGAGGTCTTGATCGTCGCGATGTTCGGATTCGCGGGTCTCGTCTTCGCTGACTCCGGCTCCCCGGTCAAACACATCCGCCCTGGCGCCAGGCTCGCCAAGGATCTGGCGTCGGGCGAGCTAACCCCCGCCAACAACACGCCCCCGCAGGTGAGTGCGGCGCTCGCGGCGCCGCCCGCCAACGACACGTGTGCGGGCGCCGTGCCCCTCACGCTGAACCTCGTGACCAAGGGAACGACCCTGGGAGCCAATGACGACTATCAGACGCCTGCCGACGCGACCTGTTACGCGGGAATCGGTCAGACGCCCACCACGGCCCCCGGCCGCGACGTCGTGTTCTCGTTCACGGCGCCGGCCGACGGCAAGTACACG
>JANMVW010000150.1:0-2948 GCA_031393555.1 Acidobacteriota bacterium | reverse complement strand
GGGACGTCCCGCTCGCTGCGGCGCGCGCGGCGCTGCTCGCGGCGGGTGCGCTCGCCGTGGAGCATCTTCTCGAGCGACTTGATCCGGTCGCGCACGCGGCGGCGGTCGACCTCGAGCTTTTGCTCCCCCGGGCCGCGGCCGCCGATGCCGCCTTCGAGGCGCGAGAGCCCCGAGTCGCCGTGACTCATCAGCCGCGACAGCAGGTACTTGAGCTGAGCCAACTCGACCTGGATCTTGCCCTCGTGCGTCCGCGCGCGACGGGCGAAGATGTCGAGGATCAGCTGCGACCGGTCGATGACCTTGATCGCGGTCGATTCCGCGATCGCGCGCGCCTGCGCGGGCGTGAGGTTTTGATCGACGACGATGTAGTCGGCCTGCAGGCGGGACGCCAGGATGATCAGGTCTTCCAGGCGTCCGGCCCCCATCAACGTGCGCGGGTCGAAGTGCTGGCGGCGCTGCACGATCCGGTCGACGACACCCAAGCCCGACGACGACGCCAGCTCTTCCAACTCGTCCATGGATTCTTCGGCGGCGAGTCGGCTCCCGGTCGTGACGTGGACGAGGATCGCGCGCCCGGCCTTCCCCGAGACCTTGGTGCGCTTGCGGGTTCTCTCGAACTCCGCCTCCAAGGCGCCGATCAAGTCGAGAAAATCATCATCCACGAGGCTCGCGGCGCGCGGCGGGAAGAGGCGGTAGCGCTCGCCGTCGGCGACGACATCCTCGATCTCGTGCTGCCGCTTCGCCGAACGCGCCTGGAGCCCGCGCGGCACGACGGTCCCCGGCGGAAGCGCCGCCGGGGTCACTTGCGCCGGCTTGCGCTCGCGCTCTTCCGCGGGGAGAAGGTGCGCGATGCGAACGGGGCCGGGAGCGCCGTCGTGCTCCACGGCGACGATCGCCAGGGCATCGAGGCGATGGAGCGCCAAGGGCGAGAGGTCGGAAGCGGAGAGCGGTTCGTCGGCGTCTTTGGTCGCGATCCAGCGCAGCGTGCAGAAGCGATCCCGCCCCGAAGGAGCCGAGGGTTGGCGTGGCACGTCCACGCGGCGCGCGTCGCCGATCGCGACAGCCTCGATGCGCCCCGCGCGGTCCACCAGCACGCCGACGCGGCGGCCCAGCGCATGAGAGGCGTCGGCGAGTTCTTTGGCCAGCTCGTGGGAGACGATGTCGTGGGCCGGGACGCGGCGGCGGTAGATACGCTCGACGCGATGCTTGTCGGCCTGCGAAAGGCCTAAGACGTTGCCGTGCAGTTCGGAAATCGGGCGTTACCTCTTTTTCGACGCGGGATGGATGTTGTACGGCGTTTCAGCCAAAGGCGCCAGAATCGATCCGATCACGTCGTTCCCGGTCGCGGCGCGCACCAGCTTCGGGTAACGCTCTCCCCCACGGACCTCGACGGGGACCTCGCGGAAGAAGTCGTCGTTCTCCAGGAGGAGTCTCAGAGCCGCGGGAGTCGCCTTCGTAGCCTGGATCGCGTCGCGCAGGACGTATTTCGAGTAGCGCCGACCGTTGACCGCAATGAGCTTCATCCCCGGGGCGACGCCATGGGCCCAGGCGCTCGAATCCGGGATCACATCGCCGATCGTCCCGGTCTTGTCGAGAAGAAGACCGATCGAGTAGCGCACGTCGACCTTCTCTTCCACTTCCTCTTGAGTCTTCAAGAGAGGCGAGCGCGTGTCGTCGTGCGTCAAACTCCAGCCGCCGCCCTCGATGCCGCCCAGAGGCGCACCCTGGCCACGCCTCTTGATCCTCTCGGTGAGGAATGCACTCCAGTCGTAGGGGGCGACGGCGTTCAGGTCGGCGACGACGTCGGAGAAGCGGTACACCTTTACCTCGGGACCACCCGAGCCGCCTCCGTGGAAGCGTTTGCAGAAATCGTCGAGCGAACGCTTCCCTCCCGACAGCTTGCGAATCGTGACGTCGGCCTCCAACCAGATGAGCGTCCCTTCGTCGTAGAAGTCCACGCTGCGGCGCCAAGCGGTCCAGGCGTCCCCGGACTCGTAGAGTAGCTGTGCGGCGGTGGCCGTATCCTCGAGCGCCCGCCACGAACGCCCGCCGCGCGCGTCGAGCTCCGCGGCCCTCAGCGCCAGGTCGTCCAAGCTCTCCGCAGTCGTTCGGAGACCGGAGCGCGAGGTCAGGACCCAGCCGAGATACTGGGTGAGACCTTCGTAGACCCAGAGGAGATTCGAGTCGATCGGCGCGGCAAAGTCATCCGGCATCAGTTCGGCCGGCCTCCGGAACTTTCCGTTCCACGAGTGCACGTATTCGTGAGGGAGGAGACCCAACATCAGCCGCCTCGGGTCGGCGTCGACCAACGAACGCTCGCGCACGCGATCGTCCGAGGATTCGTGGTGCTCGAGCCCGAAGTGCGACACCTTGTCCGACAGCGTCAACAAGAAGTGGTAGTTGCCGAAGTGGCGCGCTCCGAACAGCGCGTCAGCCTCCTTCACCAGGCGCTTGTAGCCGTCCAGAAGCTCGGCGGGAATGGCGAGGTCGGCCTCAGCGTCGGCGGCCATGTCGAGGGCGACGCGGCGCCCGGGCCGCTCGTCGAGGACGACCGTTCGCAGGAACTCGCCGGCCAGGACCGGTGAGTCCACGAGAGTTGTCAGCGAGACCGGCTCGAAGACGACCGACCCCGGGCTCGACGTCCTCACGGGGAGCGACGTGCCGAAGCTCCATCCCTGCGGCAACCTCAGGGTGGCCTCGTAGCTGATCGCGCTCCCCCTCACCCCCGCGGGATACAAGACGACCTGGTTCCAGGACAAGACGGCGAGCTTCGCCGTCGCCGAAGCGCCGGAGGAGAAGCCCTCGGTGCTCGTTGGGATCAGGAGATCGAGCGACGCCTCGATCTCGGTGGCGCCGGCGGGGACGATGACGTCGAACGCGAACATGTCCTTGGGATCACGGGTCCAGCCGATGTCCTTCCCGTTCGCCTTCACGAAGATCCCGGCGAC
>JANMVW010000148.1:0-16758 GCA_031393555.1 Acidobacteriota bacterium | reverse complement strand
CCGCGTCGTTCATCGGCAGCACGCGGAAACCGTCCATGCAGGCCTCGAGCGCCGCCACCGGGGCGACTTCGCACACGGTCACCTGAGCGCCCAAGCCGCGCGCGCGCATCGCGATGCCCTTCCCCACCCAGCCGTAGCCGGCGACCACGATCGGCATCCCCGCGAGCAGGACATTCGTCGCGCGGACGATGCCGTCCATCGTCGACTGACCCGTGCCGTGACGGCTCTCGAAGAGCTGTTTCGTCGCGGCGTCGTTGAGCGCGACGATCGGATAACTCAGTTGGCCGCGGGCGGCTAGAGCGCGGAGCCGAATCACTCCGGCCGTCGTTTCCTCCGTGCCGCCGATGATGTCGTGAAGCAGGTCCCGCCTCCGCTCGTGCAGGATCGACACGAGCTCCGCGCCGTCGTCCAACGTGATCGTGGGCCGGCAGTCCAGAACGCGGTCACAAGGCTCGTTGCGGCCGCCGGCATCGTCGCCCCGTTGGGCGTGGGTTGCGATCCCGAAATCGGCGGAGAGCGACGCGGCAATGTCGTCGTCCCTCGACAGCGCTTGGCTCGAGCAAAGGCTGACCGCCGCGCCGCCGGCCTGCAGGGTCAAGACGAGGTTGGCGGTCTCGGGGCCCATGGGAAGGCACGCCGCGATCCGATGCCCCGAAAGCGGACGCTCGAGCGCAAAGCGTTCGCGCACGATCCGGAGCACGGGCATGCTGCGCTCGGCCCACGCGATGCGTCGCTCACCGTTCATCATGCGCGTCGGCTAGGCACCCGCAGCCGTACGCAGATTTTCGGCCGCCGCAATCCCCTCCCAGGTGAATCCCGGCTCGTTGCGGCCGAAGTGGCCGTAGGCCGCGGTCGCCCTGTAGATCGGCCGGCGGAGATCGAGGTAGTCGATGATGCCGCCGGGCGTCAGTGCGAAATGCTCGCGCACGAGCGCCACCAGCCGGTCCTCGGGAAGCTTGCCGGTCCCGAAGGTGTTGACGAGCACCGAGACGGGATCGGCCACTCCGATCGCATAAGCGAGCTGCACTTCGACACGATCCGCCAACCCGGCAGCGACCAGGTTCTTCGCGATGTGCCGCGCCATGTAGCACGCGGAGCGATCGACCTTCGTCGGGTCCTTGCCGGAGAACGCTCCCCCGCCATGGTGCCCCATGCCCCCGTAGGTGTCGACGATGATCTTGCGTCCGGTCAATCCCGTGTCGCCCTGAGGGCCTCCCGTGACGAAACGGCCCGTCGGATTCACCCAGATCTTGGTGTCCTTGTCGAGGAGGCGAGCCGGAATCGTCGGCTGGATGACGGTCTCGCGCACCGCGGCCTCGAGGTTCGCATTCGAGACATCGGGCGCATGCTGCGTCGAGACGACGATGGCATCAACGCGCACCGGCGTGCCGTTGTCGTACTCGACGGTGACCTGCGACTTGCCGTCGGGCCTGAAGAACGGGACGGAGCCGTCCTTGCGGCAGGCGGCGAGCCGCCGCGTCAGGCCATGGGCGAGCATGATCGGCATCGGCATGAGCTCTTCGGTCTCCCGGCACGCGTAGCCGAACATCATCCCTTGGTCTCCCGCGCCCCCCGTGTCGACGCCCAAGGCGATGTCGTCCGACTGCTCGTCGATCGCCGAAAGCACGGAACAACTCGCCGCGTCGAGACCGTAGGCGGCGTTCGTGTAACCGATCGATTCGATCGTGCGCCGGGCGATCTTTTGAATGTCGACGTAGCCTCGCGTGGTGATCTCTCCCGCGACGATGCAAAGGCCCGTCGTCAAGAGCGTCTCACACGCCACACGGCCCCGAGGGTCGATCGCGAGAATCGCGTCGAGCACGGCGTCCGAGACCTGGTCCGCAACCTTGTCCGGGTGCCCCTCGGTGACCGATTCCGATGTGAACAAGTGTCTGTTCGTTCGCGACATGGCGGCTCCTCGATGATGAGAAACTCGAATCGTAGCAGTCCGGACGCGTCTCCCCAAGCCGGAAGATAGTCGCGGGGAGGCCCCCTAGCGTTGCGCCCGGGTGCGGTAGCGGACTCGGCCAGGCCCCACGGCGTCCTCCAAAGCAGCCGATAACTGACGCGACGGGTTCACCCGCAGGGACGCCTCCGCACGAGCGACGAGACGGAAGTCTCCGGGGCGCACGACTTCAAGGTACAGGGAGACTTCGCCCCGATGGGCCTCAATCGCCCCGCGGAGCCGCAACACCATCTCGTCGTCGAGATCCGCGGCGTCGAGTCGGACCTGTACGGCCTCGGCCCGCTTCTCCCGCAGATCGTCGAGAGACACCGCCTCGTCGGCGGTCAGCCTCACGCGGCCCTCGTCGGAGGCGACCCGCCCCGTGATCAGCACCGCGCGGTCGTTCTCGAGAAGGGCCTGAAACTGCTCGAAGGCCTTGGGGAACGCGAGAACCTCGATTTGTCCCTCGAGGTCCTCGAGCTGGAACCCCCCCCACCACGCGCCCTTCTTCGACTTCCGCTTGCGAAAATCGGTGATGATTCCGCCGACCGAGACTTCCGTTCCGGAGGCCAGGTCTTTCAATGCGGCGGTGCGATGCGAGGCGAAATCATCGAGCAGACCGCTCAGACTCTCGAGGGGATGCCCGCTCACGTAAAACCCCAGCGTGGCCTTCTCGTGAGCCAGGCGCGTGCGCTCGTCCCAATCGGGAACGTCGGGGAGGGGGCTCGTCGGCGCGTCGCCGGCATCCTGAGCCTCCGAGGCGGCGCCGAACAGATTCCCCTGACCCGACTCGCGGTCGGTACGACGCTTTTGTCCCCACTCAAGTGCCGCGTCGACAGCCGCGTGAAGTTGAGCGCGCCTCGCCCCGAAGCCGTCGAGCGCGCCCGAGGCCGCCAACGCCTCGAAGACGCGCTTGTTCGCCAGCCTCAGGTCGATCTCCCCGGCCAGATCGAAGATCGATCGGAACGGTCGCCCCAGGCGCCGGCGCGCCTCGACGAGCGACTCGATCGCGCCCTCCCCGACGTTCTTGATCGCCGACAGGCCGAACCTCACGTGCTCCGAGAAGACGGTAAAATCGAGACTCGACGTGTTGACGTCCGGCGGGAGCACCTGGATCCCCATCTCCTTGCACTCGTTGACGTACTGCACGAGCTTGTCGGTGTTTCCTTTTTCCGTCGTCAGCAGCGCGGCCATGAAATGAACCGGGAAGTGCGCCTTGAGCCATGCGGTGCGATAGGCGACGAGGGCGTACGCGGCGCTGTGCGATTTGTTGAAACCGTATCCGGCGAAGAACTCCATCTGGTCGAAGACCTTCCCGGAATCTTTCGATTTTACCCCTTGGCTCGTGGCGCGTTCTATGAACTTCTCACGCTCGGCCGCCATGGCTTCTTTTTTCTTCTTTCCCATGGCGCGCCGCAGGATGTCGGCCTCGCCGAGCGAGTAACCCGCCATCGCCGAGGCGATCTGCATGACCTGCTCTTGATAGACGATGACGCCGTAGGTCTCCTTGAGGATCGCCTCGAGAAGCGGGTGCGGATACTCCACCTTGATCTTGCCGTGGCGGCGCTTGATGAAATCGTCGATCAGTCCCCCGCCGATCGGGCCGGGCCGGTACAGGGCGTTGATCGCCACCAGATCCTCGAAGCGGTCCGGTTTCAGGCGTCGCAGGATGTTTCGCATCCCTTCCGACTCGAACTGGAACACTCCGGCCGTGCGCGCTTTGCAGAACAGGTCGTAGATCGCAGGGTCGTCCAGCAACAGGGCGTCGAGGTCCGGACGCTCGCCCGTGACGCTTTCGATCGAGGCCAAGGCGTCGTCGATCAGCGTCAACGTCTTCAGCCCGAGAAAGTCCATCTTGAGGAGGCCGATCTCCTCGATGTCGGACATCGCGAATTGCGTCGTGATGGCGTCGTCGGTTCCCCGGTAGAGCGGCGCGAACTCGACGATGGGCTTGGGCGCAATCACGACGCCCGCCGCGTGGGTGGACGCGTGCCGCACGAGCCCTTCGAGCCGTTGCCCCACGTCGATCAGTTGTTTCACCCGCTCGTCGGACACATAGGCCTGCTTGAGGGCGGGCACTTCCTCGAGGGCCTTGGCGATCGTGATGTCTTGACCCGGCTGCTGCGGGATCAGTTTTGCGATCTTGTCGACTTCCGCGTAAGGGATGTCGAGGCCGCGGCCCGCGTCACGGATGACCGCGCGCGCCGCCATCGTTCCGAACGTGATGATTTGAGCCACGTTCGCCCGGCCGTATTTCCCCGTGACGTAGTCGATGACGCGCTCCCGCTTGCGGAAGCAAAAATCGATATCGATGTCCGGCATCGAGATCCGCTCGGGGTTCAAGAATCGCTCGAACAGCAGGTCGAATTGCATCGGGTCGATGTCGGTGATCCGCATGCAGTACGCGACGAGCGACCCTGCCGCCGAGCCGCGCCCGGGGCCGACGGGAATCCCCTGCTCGCGCGAAAACCGGATGAAATCCCACACGATCAGGAAGTAACCCGCAAAGCCCATCTCGCGGACCATCTTGATCTCGCGAGAAAGACGTTCCCGGTAGTGCTCGATGGGGTGCCGGAGGCGCCCGGCATCGCTTTCGGCCCGCCACCGCGGCATACGGCTCTCGAATCCGTCGCGCGCGATCTTCTCGAAATACCCCTCGAGGTCAAAGCCCTCGGGAACCGGGAAATTGGGAAGCTGCGAGGGCTGCTTTTCGAAGGTGAAATCGCAACGCTCGGCGACGGCCGCCGTGTTCTCGACGGCCTCCGGAGCCCAAGCGAAGAGCTTCGCCATCTCGGCGCGTGATTTCAGATAATGCTGCGGCGAGTAGCGGATCCTGTCGTGCGAGTGCACGGTCTTGGCGGTTTGAATGCACACGAGCACGTCGTGCGCGAAGTGGTCCGTCGGCAGCAGATAGTGGCAATCGTTCGACGCCACGACGCCGATGCCGAGTTCCTTGGCGAGGCGGACGGAGCCTTCGTTGACGATCTTCTGCTCGTCGATGCCGTGATCTTGCAACTCGAGCCAGTAGCGGCCGGGGCCGAACAGGTCGCGAAACTCCGCCGCGACCGTCCGCGCGTCGTCGTAACGATCCGAGCGCAACAGCGTCGGGACCTCGCCGGCGAGGCAGGCCGATAGGCAGACGATCCCCTCGTTGTGCTCTTTCAGCAGTTCTTTGTCGATGCGCGGCCGGTAGTAAAACCCTTCGAGGAAACCCGCCGTCGAGAGCTTGATGAGGTTCTTGTAGCCGACGTAGCTTTCCGCCAGGAGGATCAGATGGTGGTAGGGCTTTTGCCGGGTACCGCCCACCTGGGTCGTCCCTTTGTCGTGCCGCGAACCGGGGGCCACGTACGCCTCGATCCCGATGATGGGTCGAATCGACGCTTTCCGCGCCTCGCGGGCGAACTCGAGGACGCCGAACAAGTTGCCGTGGTCGGTGATCGCGATCGACGACTGACCGTCGGCTGCGGCGTGGGTCAGCATCTCCTCGAGGCGCTGGGCGCCGTCGAGGAGCGAGTAGGTCGTGTGATTGTGAAGGTGAACGAAGCCTGGGGTCTTGTCGGCCATGGCCCTATTCCCATTCGATCGTGCCGGGCGGCTTGCTCGTCACGTCGTATACGACCCGGTTCACCCCCCGCACTTCGTTCACGATGCGACTCGAGACCTTGGCCAGAAGCTCGTGAGGCAGCCGCGACCAATCCGCCGTCATGAAATCCTGCGTCGTCACGGCGCGGAGGGCGACTACGTTCTCGTAGGTGCGGTAATCGCCCATGACGCCGACGCTCTTGACCGGGAGGAGCACGGCGAACGCCTGTGAGACGGCGTCGTACAAACCCGCCTCCCGCAATTCGTGGAGGAAGATCGCATCGGCCTCCTGTAACACCGCCACCCGCTCGGCTGTGACTTCTCCCAGCACGCGCACCGCGAGTCCCGGCCCGGGGAACGGATGCCGCCCGACGAACGCCCGGTCGAGTCCCAGCGAAAGGCCCACCTTGCGCACCTCGTCCTTGAAGAGGTCCTTGAGCGGCTCCACGAGCTTCAGGTGCATGCGCTCGGGGAGTCCGCCGACGTTGTGATGCGTCTTGATCGTCGCCGAGGGCCCCCTGACGGAGGCCGACTCGATCCGATCCGGGTAGATCGTCCCCTGCGCGAGGTAGGCGACGTCTCCCAACGCCTTGGCGTGCTCCTCGAAAACCGCGATGAACTCCTCGCCGATGATCTTGCGCTTGCGCTCCGGCTCCTCGACGCCCGAAAGCCGCGAGAGGAATCGCCCCGCTTCGTCCGCGTAGAGGACTTCCAAGTGGTAGCGCTCACGGAAATCCCGGACGACCTGCTCGGCCTCGCCCTTGCGGAGCACACCGTTGTTCACGAAGATGCACACCAGCCTCGGCCCGAGCGCCTTCTGGAGAAGCAAGGCCATCACGGACGAATCGACGCCGCCCGACAACGCGCACACGACGCGACCGTCTCCCACGGTGCGGCGCACGGAGGCTACGGCCTCTTCGACGAACGAGGCAATCGTCCAATCCCCATGGCACCCGCAGATATCGAAGAGGAAGTTCTTCAGGATTTCGCGGCCGTGTTCGGTATGCGCGACCTCCGGGTGGAACGCGACGGCGTAAAGCCCGAGGCCCTGGTTTTCGACGGCGGCGTGCGGAGCGTTTTGCGAAGCAGCGACGGTTCGGAAACCCGGGGCCGCCGCCTCCACGTGATCGCCGTGGCTCGCCCAGACGCTCTCGTTCGGGCCCAGACCGGCGAACAGGCGGCTGGTTCGGTCCGTGACCGCAATCGTCGCAGGTCCGTACTCCCGCCCGGCCGCCGGCCGGACGTCGCCTCCGAGCACCGTCATCATGAGCTGCATCCCGTAGCAAATCCCGAGGACAGGGGCGCCCAGCTCGAACAGCTCGGCGCCGATCTTCGGGGCCGCCGCGTCGTAGACCGAATCCGGGCCGCCGGACAGGACGATTCCTTTCGGCCCGCGCGCGCGGACCGCGTCGGCCCCGGCGTGGAACGGGAGCACTTCGCAATACACGCCGAGCTCGCGCACGCGGCGCGCGATGAGCTGCGTGTACTGCGAGCCGAAATCGAGGATGACCACGAGTTCGTGCGGTGAGTTCATCGGCGCTCCGTCGCGGGGGCGGTCAGGTCCAAAACGAGGGCTTCCAAAACAGCGCCCTTGTCCACGGAGCGGCTCTTGAAGCAGCGATCCGCCTCGAGGAATCGCGCGGGCATGTCGAGCAGTTCAGCCAAGGTGTAGCGCTTCAGCCCCTTGGCCAGCGCGTCCCGGAAATACCAGGCTCGTGCCCCGTCGATCACCGCCTTGAGAGGAACGCCCGACTCGGTCAGCGCTTTGGCGCGCAAGAGCGAGCGGGCTCGCGATGCGAGTCCGCCCAGGATGACGATCGGCTCTTTCCCCGAATCGAGCAGGCGCCGGGCGGCGGCGATCGCCTCCGACCCATCGCGTGCGGTGACCGCGTCGGCCAACTCCCATCCCGTCAGAATCTCCGAGCCGGCGATCAGCTCACGCAAGGTTCCCGCGTTGACCGGCGCGCCCGGGCCGGCTTCGGCGCCGAGCCAGCTCGCCAGTTTGTCGAGTTCCGACGCGATGCGATTCAAGTCCGGCCCGAACACGTCGAGGAGGAGCCCCGCGGCATCGGCCTCGAGCGTGACGCCACGCCCGGCCGCCATGGCGGCCATCTCGGCGGCAAGCGCTTTGAATTCGGCCTCGCCGGAGGGCGCCCGAAACGCCAGGCACAACCCGGCTTCCGCCAGCGCCTTGTGGAGTTTTCGTTTGCGGTCGAGTTTCGGTGCCCGGACGATCAAGAAGCTGAGGGCTCCCGGGCTCTTCGCGTACGCGGACAGCGGCTCCGGGTCGCCCTCCAACGTGGCGATGTCCCTGAGGAGGACCACCCGGCGCGTGGCGAACATCCCGGTCGAACGGGCCGACCCGACGAGCGCCCCGGTTGAGATCGGATCGTCCCCAAGGATCGAAAGGCCAAACGCGCCGGATTTGTCGGGGACGAGGTGATCGAGGATCTTCGATTGCGCCTGATCGAGATGGTAAAGATCGTCGCCGGTCAACACCGTCAGGCCGGGCGGCCATCCCTTCTGGATTCCGGCCAACACACCCTTCAACGCGGCGCCGCCCCAAGGCCCCGAGGTCGATGACGCCAAGGCCATCAAAACCCCTCCGTGATGGAGTTGACGAGAGTCTGCGCCGCGCCGCGGGACAGCGCATCGAGGGCCAACGTCTCCAGATCGAAGTAGTCGGCCTGTTCCTGCTGCACGTCGAACTGATCGCGAAAAAGCAGATTGGCCTGGCTCCAGAGGATCTCCCCCGTGACCAGGTCTCTGATGCTCGCGCGCAGCACCACCGTACTTTCGAGTCGCGTGGCGCGCCCTTCGGAGTTGAACTGGACCGGCGACGTGTGGAACTCGGTCACGACCCCCTCGAGATAGGCGTCGGCCGAAGCCTTGTCGGTCACCACCTTGATCGCGCCGTGCCGGGACAACTCCCTCGCGACCGCTTCGGTGACGCGCACTTCGACTTCCGACCGCGAGGTCCGGTTCTCGAACGGGGCCACGGCGATCTTCTTGATGTTCTTCGGGAGAAACGTCCCCGTCCCGGCGAGCTTGTAACCGCAGCCCGGAAAGGCCAAAACGCCCGCGATCAGGACGGCGCCGAGGAGGCCGCGGGCCCGGCTCATCCGAGGACCACGTTCAAGAGCCGATCGGGGACGAAAATGGTCTTGCGTATCGTGTGGCCGTCGAGGTAGGCGGCCACCTTGGCGTCGGCGCGCGCCGCGGCGATCGCGTCGGTCTCGGACATTCCGGCGGCAAGCGTCAACTTGCCGCGCACCTTGCCGTTGATCTGCACGACGAGCAGCACTTCGTCGCGCACGAGGAGCGCCGCGTCCGCCAAAGGCCACGGGGCCGTCGCCACAAAGGGCGGAAAGCCCAGACCCTCCCATAACTCTTCCGCGATGTGCGGTGCGAAGGGGCACAGGATCCGCGCGATCGTCTCGAACGCCTCGCGCACCGCGAACGCCTCGCCGTCTTGCATCCCTTCGGCCGAAACCAGCGGCGTCAGCAGGTTCAGAAGCTCCATGATCGCGGCGACCGGGGTGTTCAAGTGCATGCGCGGGCCGAGATCGTCGGTCACGCGGCGGATGGTGTGATGCGTCTTCTGGCGGAGCGCGAGCGCGTTCCCCGACCCCGCGGACGACGGTTTCGGCGCCCCGGCGGGCGGGAGGAACGGTTCGGCTTTTTCGAACGTCCTCCACAGACGACCCAGGAAGCGGAAGCACCCCTCGACCCCCGCTTCGCTCCACTCGAGATCGCGCTCGGCAGGCGCCGCGAACAGCGAGAACAACCGGGTCGTGTCGGCCCCGTAGCGCTCGACCATCTGGTCCGGGTCGACGACGTTGCCCTTGGATTTAGACATCTTCGCGCCGTCTTTGATGACCATGCCCTGCGTGAAAAGCGAGGTCACCGGCTCGTCGATCGTCACGAGACCGAGGTCGCGCATGACCTTGGTCCAAAAGCGCGTGTAGATGAGGTGCATCGTCGCGTGCTCGATGCCCCCGATATACAAATCGACCGGAAACCAGGGCGACACCTTGTCCCAGTCGAAGGGCGCCTCGTCGTTGCGCGGATCGCAGTAACGGAAGTAGTACCAGCACGAGTCCACGAATGTGTCCATCGTGTCCGTCTCGCGGCGCGCCGGCTTTCCGCAACGGGGACACGACGTTTCGAGGAAGCCCGGGGCCTGCGCCAACGGCGAGCCCCCCTCTCCGGTCAGCGGTGCGTTGTCGGGGAGCAGCACGGGGAGATCGGCGTCGGGGACGGGGACGATGCCGCAGGAGCCGCAATGAATCACCGGGATCGGCGTGCCCCAATAGCGTTGGCGCGAAACACCCCAATCCTTGAGCCGGAACGTGATCGTCCTCGTTCCGAAACCCCGGGCTTCGGCGTCCGCGGACATCGTCGAGCGCGCGGTCGCGCTGTCGAGCCCGTCGTAGGGCCCCGAGTCGAAAAGAACGCCGTCCTCGGTGAGGGCCTCCGACACGTCCTCCCGAGGCTCCGTGCGTGCGAGTCGGATCACCGGCCGGATCGGGAGGCCGTAGGTCTTCGCGAAGGCGAAGTCCCGCTCGTCGTGCGCGGGGACGCTCATGATCGCGCCCGTGCCGACATCGTGCAGCACGAAGTTGGCCGCCCAGATGGGGAGTTTCTCGCCGCTCCACGGATGGATCGCGTACCGCCCGGTGAACACGCCGAGTTTCTCCGCCGCATCCGCGAATCGCTCCTCGACCGAGCGGCCGGTCTGCGCGGCGACGAACTCCGCGACGGCCTTTTCCTGTGGAGTGCCCACGGCCAGTTCGCGAAGCAGCGGATGCTCGACGGCCAGGGCGAGGTAGGTCGCGCCGTGGATCGTGTCGATGCGGGTCGTGAAGACCTCGATCGCAGCGTCCCCGCCCGCAACCGAAAACGAGACCCTCGCCCCTTCACTCCGTCCGATCCAGTTGCGCTGCATCGCGCGCACGCGCTCGGGCCACTCCGTCAGGCCGTCGATGCCGTCGAGCAGCTCTTGCGCGTAATCGGTGATCTTGAGAAACCACTGCTCGAACTCGCGCCGGACGACGGGGCTGTCGCATCGCCAGCACCGGGAGGACACCACCTGTTCGTTCGCCAGGACCGTGGCGCACGAGGCGCACCAGTTGAGGTGGCGGCGGGCCCTGAAGGCGATCCCCCGCTCGAGCATGCGGAGGAAGAGCCACTGGTTCCACCGGTAATATTCGGGGAGGCAGGTCGCGATTTCGCGGTCCCAGTCGTAGCCGACCCCGAGGCGCTGCAGTTGCGCGCGCATCGTGTCGATGTTGCGAAGCGTCCAGGCGCGCGGTTCTTCCCGGTTCTGGATGGCCGCGTTTTCCGCCGGAAGTCCGAACGCGTCCCAGCCGATCACGTGCAGGACCTGGTCGCCTTGCATTCTCCTGAAGCGCGCAATCGCATCGCCGATCGAGTAGTTCCGCACGTGACCCATGTGAATGCGGCCGGAGGGATACGGGAGCATCTCGAGGGCGTAGAAGCGCCGTTTCGAAGCCTCGGCGGAGGCGACGCGGAAGACGTCGTGCTCCGCCCAGCGGGACTGCCATTTCGATTCGATGGCCCTCGGATCGTAGCCGCTCACGATTGTTCCCCGGTGGACCGCGCCGAGGGAACCTCCCCTCGCTCGATGCGCTTCCTCACCGAGTCGAGGATGCCGTTGATGAACGAGCCCGACTGTTCGCTGCCGTATTTCTTGCCGACTTCGATCGCTTCATCGAGGACGACGACGGAGGGCGTCTCCGGAAGCCAGGCGAGCTCGTAAACCGCCACGCGCAGGATGTTCCGGTCGACGACGGCCATGCGCTCGATGCGCCAGTTGTCGACGGATCCCGAGATGACGCGATCCAAGGCCTCGCGTTCCTTCATCACGCCCTCGACCAATCCCTGCGCGAACTCCTTCACCTCGAGCTCGGCCTCGTGCTCCTTCCAGAAATGCGGGTAGACCTCGGCGGGCACGCCGCCGGCCATATCGATCTGAAAGAGCATCTGGAGTGCGCACTCGCGAGCGCGCCGGCGCTGGCCCACAACGACCCTTTCGCGTCAGGTCAGACGTCTGAAGAGGCTGACCATCTCGATCGCGGCCAGGGCCGCGTCCCATCCCTTGTTTCCGGCTTTCCCTCCGGCACGGTCGATGGCCTGCTCCATCGTGTCGCACGTGAGCACGCCGAAGATCACCGGCACCCCGGACGAAACGCCGACCTGAGCGAGCCCTTTGGCCGCCTCGGCGGCGATCAGGTCGAAATGCGGCGTCTCGCCGCGGATCAGGCACCCGAGCGCCACGATGGCGTCGTAGCCGCCTTGGGCCGCGAGCTTGGAGGCGACCTGGGGCAGTTCGAACGAGCCGGGAACCTTGACGAGGGTCAGGTTCTTGGGGTCGGCCCCGTGACGAACGAGCCCGTCGAGGGCGCCCTCGACGAGGTTTGAGGGGACGAATTCGTTGAAGCGGGACGCGATCAAGGCGACCTTGAGGCCTTTCGCGTCGAGCGGTCCTTCGATGAGGGGCGGCATCACGCCTCCAATACGTGCGGAAGGGCGTGAAGTATAGCAGTTGCTACGAAAGCGGAGAGAACCGCGTCAGCTCCTGGAAGCGCGCGTAGCGGTCCCGGATCTCGGCCTCGGTGAGGCGCATCAGGCGGTCGAGCGAGAAGTCCTCGACCTGGTAGGAGGCCATCACGGAGCCGACGACGGCCGCCCGGCGAAAATCGCGTTCGCCGTCCAAGCCGCGGGAGGCGAGATACCCCAGGAATCCGCCGGCAAACGCGTCCCCCGCCCCGGTGGGGTCCATCACGCTTTCGAGGGGGAAGGCGGGAAGGGCGAACGCACTCGCCCCCTGGAACACCAGGACGCCGTGCTCCCCGCGCTTCACCACGACCGCCTTCGGCCCCAGTCGGCCGACAGCCTGGACGGCCCGGACCAGGTTGCGCTCACCGGTGAGCTGGCGGATCTCTCCGTCGTTGATGAGCAAGACGTCGACCCGGCCGAGGAGCTTTTTCAGGGCCTCCGGCTTGGACTCGATCCAGTAGTTCATCGTGTCCGCGGCGACCATCTTCGCGCCGCGCACCTGCTCCAAAACGTCCCACTGGAGCTCGGGGTCGATGTTGGCCAGGAACAACAGCGGCGTGTCGCGCCAGGCCATCGGGACCTCGGGCTTGAAATCGGCAAACACGTTGAGCTGCGTGTCGAGCGTGCGCGCGCTGTTCAAGTCGTCGCCGTAGACCCCGGACCAGCGGAACGTCTTGCCCTTCGCGGTCGTCAGGCCCGAGATGTCCACCTTGCGATCGAGAAGCGGCTGCCGGTGCGCCGCGGTGAAATCGTCTCCGACGACGGCCACGAGGCGGACGGGGGACCAAAACGACGCGGACACCGAAAAGTGCGTCGCCGAGCCGCCGAGCGCCTCGGTGACGTCTCCAGCCGGAGTCGAAACGGTGTCGAACGCGACCGAACCCACAACGAGAATCGACATGGAACGTGCTCCTCAACCAACGGGCGTCACAACGATCGCGGACAAGATAGCAAGGGGACTGCGGCGCCCCGCCCCTACCGCGGCAGATACCTCTCGAGAATGACGCCCAGACGCGCCCGCGCCTCGCGCGTGATCGCCTCGGCCGGTGTGATGATCGCGTGCAGGAGCGCGTCGCCGCAGCCGCATGCGGTGCGGCTGCGCGGAAGCGCCAGCACCGCGGCGCGAAGCGCGGCGGCGGCGAGCGCGGCGTTGGCCCGCAGGTTCTCGAGGACGCCGGTGACGGAGACGTCGGCTTCTTCCTCGTGCCAGCAATCGTAATCCGTCACGAGGGCGAGGGTGGCGTAACAGATCTCGGCCTCGCGGGCGAGCTTGGCCTCGGTGAGGTTCGTCATACCGATGACGTCGACGCCCCAGGACCGGTACAACTCCGACTCGGCGCGCGTCGAAAACGCAGGCCCTTCCATGCAGACGTAGGTGCCGCCGTCGTGCGCGGTGGCGCCCGACGCAATCGCCGCGTCGCACAGCACGCGTCGCGTTTCGGGGCAGACCGGATCCGCCAACGCGACGTGCGCGGCGATCCCCTCGCCGAAAAAAGTCGCGAGGCGCCGCTGGGTGCGATCGATGAACTGATCCGGGACGACGACGTCCCGCGGATGAATCGTTTCCTTCATCGATCCGACCGCCGACGCGGAGAGGATGCGCTCGACCCCCAGCACCTTCATCGCGTAGATGTTGGCGCGGTAGTTGATCTCTCCCGGGAGGAGGAGGTGGTTGCGTCCGTGACGGGCCAGGAAAGCCACCGTCTTATCGCCGACGGTTCCGATGAAAAAGGAGTCGGACGGATCGCCGAACGGGGTCGACAGGCTCACTTCGCGCGCATCGGACAAACCGGCGAGGGCGTAGAGTCCGCTCCCCCCGATGAGTCCGATCGTCGCGCGCCGCGCGATCACTTCGCCCCGGCGCCCGCCTCGACGAGGCTTTTCAGTTGTTTGCCGAGCGCCGCGGGATCGGTCACGCGTCGGGTACGTCCTCCCGAGACGAGCGTCGCCGCGGGCGACCCGCCTTGCGCTGTTTTGATCACGACCCAGCCGCGGGCGAGATTCAAGACGGCCCGACGCAGCTCCAGCGTCCGGGGATCGTCCGCCGGTCCGTCGAGGGTGACGACGAGCGGATCGGACAACAGCTCGTCGATCGCGAGGGCCGGCTCGAGCGCGCGCACGCCCCGAACGGCGAGGTCCCCCGCGTAGTTTCCGAGGATGCCCTCGGCGAGGGCTCGCCCCTCGTCGAAAGTGCCCTGGGCGGCGAGTCGGACGAGCACGCGGGCGAACCGGGCGTTGTCTTGCATCGGAAGGAGCGGCATGTCCAGCAGTCCGAACTCCCGCCCGATCGCGAGGTGATCGCGAAACGCGGTCTCGTCGCCCACCTTCATGTTGTTGCGCACGAACACCGCGATGTCCTTGGCCGCGGCGAGGTAGCGCGCATCCCCGGTCGACTCGTAGCCGTCGAGGAAGGCGAACGCCACCTTGGATTGCGTCACCAGGTAACGCCCCCTCTCCGCTTCGGATTCGATGACGTGATCGACCCCGCGCCCCGAGGCGAACGCCCGCAAGAGGACGAGATCCAACGCGGCACGGCCCGCCTGGTCCAGTGCGGGATCGCGAAGCAGCGCGCCCGCCCTCAAGAGCGCGGCTCCGGCCAGCGCGTTCGGACCGGCGAGGGTGAGCTTGTCGATCGGCGGCGCCTTGGCGAGATCGCTCGCGGTGGCGTTCCAATATCCCCCGCCGTCCGGTGAGGTCGGGTCGGCGATCTGCGCGAGGTAGAACCCCCCCGCGGGACGAGCCAGCACGGTCGTGACGAAGCGAGCGGTGGCGCGCAGCGCGTCACGCAACGCCGGATCGTCGGCCTCCCTCAGCGCAAAGACGAACTCGCGCATCAACTCGACGTTGCCCTCGAGCAGCTTCTCGTACTGGATCGCGCCCCAATCCGGCGCCGCGGCCATCCGGTGGAAGCCACCCTCCCGCGGATCGAACAGCGGGCTGGCCGCGAGCTTCTTGAGCGTGTTGCGCGCGGGGTCGATCAACCCGGGGAGCCCGTGATCTTCTCTGAGGAACGCCCATTCCATCAGTCCGGGCAAGGCGTACTTGGGCGCGGGGCCGAAGCCGCCGTTTTTCGCATCGACGTTTCCTAGGAGCCACCTCACGACGGAGTCGATGGACTTGGCGCTGACCGTCCCGGGCGTGGTCTCCTCGAGGTCGACCCGCTTTTCGTAGATCTGCGAGACGCCCTGAAGGACGTTTTGCCAGCCGTCGAAGTACTTCCGTCCCTCGCTGAGATTGAACAAAACCCCCTTCGCGTTCGTGGGACCCACGCTGATCGGGAGCGCTTTCCCCTGCTCGTTGGCCTGGCTCAACATCGGAGATCCGTCCGGCAAGAGCAGCGAGATCGCCGGCCAGTTCCCGGTCCCGTAGCGGGCGTAGAGGTCGGGTCGGCGATCCGCGCTCACGAGGAGCGCCAGGTAGTCGTTGTTGAGGGCGCGCCAGACGACCGGGTCGGCCAGCGCCTCGGCCGCCATGCGTTGCGCGGACCGGCTCCACGGCACCGTGACGAGGAGGAAGATCGGCTGGTTGAAAAGCACCGCGCGTTGCAACGAGAGCGTCGACCAGCTGAGCCAATACGGACGTTCTTTTAGATCTTTAGACGGCCAACCGTCGAACGCCGCCTGCGCGGGCTCTTTCAAGTCGACGCCTTGCAGGTAGACCGGGACCGGCGGAGACGCGGGCGGCTCGTCGCCCGCAACAGGAGGACCGACAAGAAACGACCCGACGAGCGCCGCCGACAAGGCGGGCGCGATCCGCCTGAAGCGCGCGCGGCAGGGTGCGGTCATGTCATCTCCCGGATCGGCCCTTGGCTGAAAGGGTCATTATCCGGAGGCTCTCAAGGACCGTCAAGGCGAGAGCACGCTTTGGACCGTGCGGCCGGTGCGGCGCAAGAAATCGTCGGAGAGCGACGGGAGGCTCGGTGTCCCGCGGTCCAGAAGCAATCGCTCGACTCGGGCCATCGGGAGAAAAAAAACCGACGGCGCGATCCCCTCTTCCCCGCGCTCGACCTGGGAGGTCCAGGCATCGAAGGACGCGAGATCCATCCCCTCAAGCGTGACACCCGACACGTCGCGCTCGCGCAAAACACCCCACATCTTCTCTTGCGGGTCGCGCAGGTAGGCGAGGACGGCATCTCCAGCGCTCAGCCCAGCCTTGCCGCGTCCGGCCGATGCGGGCTTTTCGACGAGCTCGACCAAAACACCCCCCGCGGCTCGCGGATGGAGGAACGCGACCTTCGTCCCCGCAGCCCCTGGGCGCGGCGCGTCGTCGAGCAACGGTACCCCTTGGGATTTCAGGCGATCGAGGACGGGCTGAATGCGTTCGACCTCGAGCGTGATGTGGTGGATCCCTTCGCCCCGCTTTTCGATGAACTTCGCAATGGGCGAATCGGGACGGGTGGCTTCGAGCAATTCGATGCGGGACGTTCCCGCCGGTAGGAAGGCGACCCGGACACCTTCGGTCGGCACGCTTTCCGTACCCCCCAGCTCCAATCCGAGCCCGTCCTGCCAGAAGCCGACGCGATCCTCCAGACTCTTCACCGCGATTCCGACGTGATCGACCTTGAGGATCATCGCTCGTTCCCTCCTTGAAGCACACGATCGGCGGCCGAGTAAGGGTCGAGCCGGCGATCCGCGATCTCCCCGACCATC
>JANMVW010000122.1:0-9926 GCA_031393555.1 Acidobacteriota bacterium | reverse complement strand
ACCGACGCCGCGGTGGCCCAGGTCATCGTGAAGAATGGCCGCGCCGTCGGCGTCGCGCTCGAAAGCGGCGAGGAGATCGCAGCCCCCATCGTAGCTTCGGGTCTCGACCCGCGCCTCACGTTCACGCGCCTCGTCGATCCGAAGCAGCTTCCCGGCGACCTCGTCGACGGGATCCGCCGTTACAAGTTCCGCGGCTCCTCGGGGAAGGTCAACCTGGCGTTGTCGGGTCTCCCGAACCTGAGTTGCCTTCCGGGGAACGGGCCTCATCTTCGGGGCGCGATCTCGATCAGCCCGAGCATGGAATACATCGAGCGGGCCTACGACGACGCCAAGTACGGCGAGTTCTCGCGGCATCCGTACATGGACGTCGTGATCCCCTCGATGATCGATCCCGGGATGGCTCCCCCCGGCAAGCACGTGATGAGCATCTTCGTCCAGTACGCCCCTTACAATCTCAACGGCGGCTGGACCGACGCCAAGCGCGAGGCGTTCGGAGACGCGGTGGTCGCGACACTCGCTCGCTACGCGCCGAATCTTCCATCATTGATCTTGCACCGCCAGGTGTTGACGCCTTCGGACATGGAGCGGATCACCGGGCTGTCCGAGGGGAACATCTTCCAGGGCGAGCTGGCGCTGCAGCAGTTGTTCTTCCTGCGCCCGGTTCCGCAGTGGGCGAAGTACCGCACACCGATTGAGGGGTACTGGCAGTGCGGCGCGGGCACGCATCCGGGCGGCGGGATCATGGGGGCCTCCGGCCGGCTCGCCGCGCAAGCGATCCTCGGAGCGGCGCGATGAGCGTTCCGGCGTTCGACGTCATCGTGATCGGCGGCGGAGCCAACGGTCTCGTCGCCGCGTCACGCCTCGGGAAAGCCGGCCGGCGCGTGCTTCTCCTTGAAAAATCGGAAACCGCGGGAGGGCAGGGGAGCCTCGTCGAGTTCGCGGCCGGCTTCCGCGCGGCGCCTCTGGGTATCGATCCGGGATGGCTCCCGCCAAAAATCGCCGCCGGTCTGGGGCTCATGGGACTCCTGCCGGTAGCAGAGGATACGGCGCTCTCCGTGGCCATCGAACCCGGCGCCTTCCTGACGCTGTCGCGCGACGCGTCGCGAGCGGCCGCGGCGATCGACGTGCACTCCAAAAGCGACGCCGCGAAGTGGGGGCGCTTCACCGCGCAGCTGCGCAACCTCGCCGGCTTCCTCGAAGTGCTCTACCAGGCTCCGGCGCCCGACGTCGATCTCCGCTCATTCGGCGAGCTCCTGCCGTTGTTGAATCTGGGGCGGAAGTTCCGGGCGTTGGGGAAGCAGGACATGATCGAGTTCCTGCGTACCTTGCCGCTTTCCGCCTGCGAGTTGGTGGACGATTGGTTCGAGTGCGCCCCGCTCAAAGCCGCGGTGGCCGCGGGCGGGATCCAGGACTTTCAACAGGGACCGCGCTCAGGCGGCACCGGATTCGTGCTGTTGCACCATCTCGTCGGGACGAAGGCGGGCGCGGTACGCGGCCGCGTTCCGTGGCGCAGCGGGCCCGACGCGTTCACGGAGGCCGCGTTAGGCGCCGCCAAGCGCTTCGGCGTCACGGTGCGCACGGCGGCACCCGTCGCGAAGATTCTCGTTCACGACGACGCGGTGACGGGCGTCGTACTGCAAAGCGGCGAGCAGATCGCGGCGAAAGCCGTCCTTTCGACGGCAGATCCCGCGACCACGATTCTTGATTGGGTCGATCCGGTCTGGCTCGATCCCGAGTTCGTGCACGCCGTTTCGAATATCCGCCATCGCGGCTGCACGGCATACGTGCTCTACGCTCTCGAGGCGCTCCCCGAGATCCCCGGTCTGTCTTCCCACGAGGCGCTCTCCGGGCTCGTTTCACTCACGCCGGACCTCGTGGCACTCGAACGCGCCGCGGACGCCGCCAAGTACGGCGCCGTCTCGGAGCGCCCGCACGTGGAACTCACCGTTCCGACGCTGCTCTGGCCCGCCCTCGCGCCCAACGGCCGGCACGTCGCCGTCGCCCGCGTTCAGTACGCTCCCTACCGGTTGAAGGATGGAGCCACCTGGGACGCGGCGCGGATGAATGCGTTGGCCGAGAGCGTGACGTCCGCGATCGAGGCCATCGCTCCCGGCTTCCGGTCCCGGGTCCTCCACCGCGTCGCCTGGTCGCCTGTCGACCTCGAGCAGCGCTTCGGTTTGCGCGAAGGCGCGGCGTCGCAAGGGGAGCTCGGCCTGGATCAGATCCTGTTCATGCGGCCGGTCGCGGGTTGGGGGCGCCACGCCACCCCGATCTCCGGCCTCTACCTGGGCGGCGCGGGAACGCATCCCGGTCCCGGTGTCCTCGGCGGCGCCGGGTGGCTTGCGGCGGAGCGACTGCTCGGCCGGGTCTGAGGTGTGTCGGTTGGGCGCTCCCAACGGTCTTCCGCGATGACAAGAACTCCATACGATCGTCTATGAGACACGATCGGGGCACCGGCTATTTGGCCGATGATCGTCTCCTGGTTGCCGAGCGATGCTCTCGGCGGCCCTACCGGTCGATCCTGGGCACGTCCTCACCCAACGCGGTGGCCAGGTCGATAGCGTGCTCCTGCTCGTCCTTCAGGATTTCCCGGATGTGCTCCGCCATCGCGAACTCGTTCAGCGCCTCGCAGTGTCGGACCCGCTCACGGTAATGGCGGATGGTGTCGATTTCGTTCTGGAGGTCGAAACGAAGCAGGGCCTCGGGTTTGTTGGACATCTTGACCGGCTTGGGCTGCACCGTCGGCGTACCGCCGAGGTAGTCGATTTGCTTCGAGAGGATGAGTGCGTGGCGCAACTCCTCGCCCGCGTGTTTTTCCAACTCGCTCGCTATCGCCATGTACTGCGCACCCTTGATGACCTGGGAATAAACCACGTAGGCAATGATGGCCTGGTATTCGCGGGCCAGGTCTTCGTTGAGAAGCTCGATCAACTGTTTTCGGCTGATCGGCGCGGATGTCGACGCTTTGGACACGGTTTCTCCCTCTAACCCTTGAGGTGGTTCGCTCACGCTTCAAACGCTGGGAAAGTTCTCGTTCACGGCTTCCCCCCACCGGGCAGTTTTCCGCGGTTCAAAACGTTATATGAACGCCAGGGCATCTCGACTTCCATGGGGTGAACACCCGATGTCGTAACGGGGGAGCCTCCGCGTAACATCAGGTCGGCGTCCGGCCGGATTCGTCGCGGTGTCACCAACCCAGCTTAGCGATCGCCTCTTTCAGCTTCCGCTGATCCGCGTCGGTGGCGGGTTGAAACTTCGCGCCGCAAATCGTCCCCGCCGCGAACTCCTCCGTGGCGTGAGCGATCGTCAGCATGCCGTTGATTCGTATGCTGGCGATCTGGACGACGATGCTGTCGATTCTCGATCCACGCTCCAGGCTCGGCTTCCCTTCTTGAAGCCCGAAGCACAGGCCGTCGGCGCTGATCCCCATCACATCGAGCTTCCACGGACGGCCGTCGGAACCGACGAACTCCAGGAACGCCTCGTTGGCATAGAGGAGCCGATATCGTTCACCGCCGCGCCGGCAGGCGTAGGTCGTGCTCGTATTGTCCTTGCGGTCGTAGTCCATGGCGGGAACCCTCCGGCTGCAAGATGGGTTTTGATCGGCACGAAGTCCAGCCCGACTTGAACCCACGTGACCGGGGACGCGGCCGGGCCCTTCGACAACGCGCGCTTCAACCCACGGGAGTACGCGAAACGCTAGGGCCCGCCACGATCTCAGATTTCACGCGTTTGTCCGCGTACATCTTCCGATCCGCGGACTCGAGAAGTGATGCGATCGAGGCGTGCTGCTCGGGATCGTAGGTGATCGACCCCACGCTGTAGTTGATTTTGAACGGCTGCCCCTGGCACGCATCGCTCAGCGCGGCGTCCAGACGCGCAAGCGGACTTGCCGCTTGGGGCTCCAGTGCGTCGCTCATGACGACGCAGAACTCATCGCCTCCGAGTCGGGAGACGACGTCGGATTTGCGGAACGCCGAGACGAGCGCTCGAGAAAACTCGAGGAGGGCGCGGTCACCCGTTGCGTGCCCATGGACGTCATTGATCGACTTGAAGCCGTCGAGGTCGAAAAACAAAACGCAAACGGGGATTTTCGACCGCTTCGATAGGCCGACCATGTAATCGCCGATCACGATGAGCCCGCGACGGTTCGTCAAGCCGGTGAGCTCGTCGACCATGGCGACGTGGGCGTGCGTGAGCTGCTGCTCGACGGCGCCGGCCAGGTCTTTGAGAGCGTCCAAGTCCTCGGCGGACAGCTCGCGCGATTTTCGATCGATGATACAGAGAGTGCCTAGCGGGTAGCCTTCGGGGCTCTTCAGGGGACAGCCCGCGTAGAAGCGGACGCGTGGCTCGCCCACGACCAACGGATTATCGCAAAATCGCGGGTCCAGCTTTGCGTCCGGAATGACGAGTATGTGGTCTTGCAGTATGGCGTGGCCGCAAAACGAGACCGCGCGCGGAGTTTCCGTCGCTTCCAGTCCCTCGCGGGATTTGAACCACTGCCGGTCGGCGTCCACGAGACTCACGAGCGCGATGGGGACGTCGAAGAGACGCCGAGCCAGCCGCGTGATCCGGTCGAATCGTTCTTCGGGCGGCGTGTCGAGAATGTGGAGCTCGTGGAGGGCCGCGAGCCGGCAGGCTTCGTTCGGCGGGTGAAGTGGCATGCCCATGTCTGTGCCCTTGCTGGCCGGGGTGAATCCGGGTCCGGCGCCCCTGAGGAATCTAGGGTCGCCGGCATTCAAAGCCCAGGTTTGGCCCAAGGGCCGATTTTTCGCGGCGCGGCGCCGCCTTACTCGTCTTCCTCGATTTCGGATTCGATCGCGGGAGTCTTCTTGTCGCCCTCGGGGAGGACGCTCCCCTCGAGGTCCTTGCGATTGTCCGCGGTGTCTTCTCGAGTGATGCTCACCTGCTCGGTCTTGCCGTCGGCGCCTTGAACGATCGCGACCTCGGTTTTCACGCCGCCGGCCTCGATGATCTTGGTTTCTTTCACGACGACGATCCGGCCCTCGTGCATCAACTCCCAGCCGATCGCGAGACCCACCGGGACGACCCAAAACGGCCGGCCTGCGATCGTGCGAACGATGACGCGCCGGCGGATGCGGCGGCGAATGCGACGGCGCACCCTCCGGCGATGACGCGCGACCGGTCGCGGGCGCGCCTCGACGCCCAACGATCCGAGGACGAGCAATCCGCCGAGCACGGTGACAAGACGAGTGAGCACGCTGCGACGATCCATGTCGACCTCCAGTTGCCGTGAGGGCCGGCCGCCCTGGGCCATTTTAGCCGGGCGCCAAGGCAAGCCAAACCGTTTTCTGATCCGCTGGTTTCGCTAGGGACGCGTTAGCGGGCCGCGGGGGTGGGCGCGCGCTCGATATGTGGGGCGAAACGTCTCCTAGCCCAACGTTTCGCGGACGATGCGATTGACCACCGAGCCGTCGGCGGCGCCCTTCAACTTCGGCATGACGATCTTCATGATCGCCCCCATCTCCTTCGCCGAGGTCGCGCCAGCCTCTGCGATCGCGGCGGTGACGATCCGGCGGATCTCGATCTCCGAGAGCTGGGCGGGCAGATACTGCTGGATGATCGCGAGCTCGGCCTCTTCTTTTTTGGCGAGGTCTTCCTTCCCGCCCTGCCGGTAAGCCTCGATGGAATCGCGGCGCTGCTTTGCGTAAGCGGCGATCGCGGCAAGACACTCCTGATCTTCGAGGACGAACCCCAGCCCTCGAAGGCTCCGCTGCTCGACCTCGGCCTCCATGATTCTCGATTTGAGCATCCGGATGACACCGAGCCGCTGCGGGTCTTTCGCCTTCATGGCTGCCGTCAAATCCGCGACGATTCGTTCCCTGATCGACATGCGTCCTCCGCTGATGCGTATCGCCCCGGCTATCCTGGATCCCAGTCTAGTTGACTCCCGCCGCCACGGCGAGAGCTGCCGCTCACGATCACGGGGCCGAGTAGAGAAGTTCGAGCGTTGGCTGTGCAGCCGGGTTCGTCGTGTAGTTCCCCGTGAGCCACCGCGCGGTGCCGGTTCCCGCGGTCTGCAGGCGGAACTGGATCCTCGCGGTCTTGCTGGATGTCCGATCCAGAAGCGGGAGCTGGGCCTGGGTGAACGCAAGCTGGGAAGCCAGGCCCGGTCCTGGAGTCACGGGAGAAAACGTGCCCGTGATCTGCGTCACGGCGGTCGTGTCGGTGTAATCGGTCTTCTGGAGCGCGTTGTTCGTCGAGAACGCGCCGCTTCCGGCCGCGACCTGCTTGATCCACGCCGACACGGCCGGCTGGGTGCCGCTCATCGCCGGATCTTCGACGAGAGACAGTATGGCGCCCTTGATGATGGCTCCCGGCGGGAGTTGCTGACTCGCCGGCGTCGCGGTGTCCAGTGGCGAATAGAAGGAGATCACGCTCCGGTACGGACCCGTCGAGCTGATTCTCATCGTGGTACTGGTCGCGCTGGGGTTGCTGCCGCTTTTGATCTCTCCGTCCTCGGTCGCGATCGATTTCAGGGGCTTGGAACACCAGACGTCGCAAACATCACCCTTCCCGTTGTCGTTGCAGTCGTACTGGTTCGCGTTCGCGACCGTGGGACAGTTATCGCACTCGTCGGCGACCCCGTCGCCGTCTGAATCCGTAGGAGGAACGGCCACCGGCAGCTTGACCCTCTGGTCGACGACCGTCCAGAACGGATGATCGGCCGTGATGAAATTTTCCGCCCAGTAGAAGCTGCCCGCCGCGCCCTTGCAGGTGGCCAGGTCGAGCTTGTTCGTCAGCGAAGTCACATCTTCGCAGAAAAGCTGGCGTGGTCCGTAGGTTCCCGGGAAGATCCTGTAGGGGGTCTTGGAGCCGGCGTCCCACTGCTTGCCGATCGCGAACTGTCGATCGCAGTCGGTTGCCGCCGCGGGATTCGCCAGGTTTCGGAACCACCAGGATTCCGTCGAATTCCAGTCGTAGAGCGACGGAATCGTCGATGTCGTCGTCGGAAACTCTTGGCCGTAGAACGGATACCCCATCAGGAGTTTGGATGGCGGGATTCCCAGCGTCGTGCGGTAGTACTCGAACGTCTTGTTGAGGTCGTCCGGTGCTGTTCCGATCGGTGGCCAGACCGTGCCGCTGCCGCCGTGGATCGGTGAGATCGGGCCCGGAGAAAACTCTGGCGCCGTCGTGCCGGTCGGGCCGACCGAATGGTAGCCGTAACCCATGATCTGGATGCCGTCGGATACATTGGCGAGATCCCAGTATCGGCTTTGGAGTCCAGCCCAGTCCCATTGGGGCACCGCGACGTAGACGTAAGCCCCCGGCTTCCACGCGTGCACTTGCGTTGCGAGCTCCGCGACGAAGCTCACATACGCCTGCCCGTCGTCGACACATCCTGGAGGCGAGTTGGTATCGCAGGTTCGTGGAAACTCGATGTCGACGTCGACTCCATCGGCATTCGCGTAATACAAGTTGCCCACCAGGTTCGCGATCAGGTTGGCGCGAGCCGTCGCCGAGGTGAGGACGGCGTGGATGTTGTCCTTGAAGGCGGTGTCGTTCGCGTTGGGTTCCGCGACGAGAGTCACGCCGACCCGCACGCATTGGCCGTGTCCGGCAGTGACGAGAGTCTGCAAATCGCAGAAGTTGAATCCGTAAGCGCCGGTGAGCGCGCCCGTCGCGGTCGCGGCGACGGCGAAATCGGAGAAGTTCGTCAGATGCGCCCAGGGGACCGGGGCGGTGACCGGCTTCTCGGCCATGTGGTAGGCCAGCACCTTGTGCGCAAACTGATGGCTCATGCAAGCCGGCGAGTTCGAGTCGGGCAGCGGCGGAGGCTGTGGGACGCAGGTGCCGCCGCCGGGTAAGGGGTCGGGCGGCTCGGGAACGGTCGCCGCGAAGGCGTGCGCCATGCCGCCTATCGCTACCAGCCCCAAGAGAAACACGCGAACACTCGTTCCCGCTCGTCTCACCGTCATAACCGTCCTCCTCCGCGCACCGCAAGTTTTCGCAAGGCCGTTGATCGAGGACGCAGGCCGTTTCCGGCATCCCCACGAGGTATTGTCGTCGAGAGGGGGCGGTACGCGTACATTCCCTGTTCGATGAGCAACGGCCCGCTTGAGAATCCAAAGTTCCACAGGAATGTACCGCGAAAAACCGGGCGCGGGGCGCGGGCGGCGGCCCGTGGGAGATGACGGAATCCCCGGCCTCACAAAGTCGAAAGGGGCGAGCCCCGCCGGCGGAACGCCGTGCGAGACCCGCCCCCTTCGTGGGAGGCGTCAGGAAGGCAACGGAGATCAGGCGGCGCGCACGTCGGACGCGCAGTGGCCGCACTTGGTCGCCTTGATCGGGATGGCCATCAGGCAGTAATTGCAGTCTTTCGTCGTCGGGGCCGCGGCCGCCTCGGGCTTTTTCAGCTTGTTCATCTGATTCACGATCATGAAAATGACGAACGCGACAATGACGAAGTCGATGACGGTGTTGGCGAATAGCCCGTAGTTGATCGTCGGGGCGCCGGCTTCCTTGGCCTTCGTGAGCGACTCGTACGTGCCCGAAAGCGGAACGTACAAATCCGCGAAGTTGACCCGTCCCATCAGCATGCCGATCGGCGGCATGAGCACGTCGGATACGAGCGACGAGACGATCTTTCCGAACGCGGTGCCGATGATGATGCCGACCGCCATGTCGACCACGTTCCCCTTCATCGCGAATTCCTTGAATTCCTTGAGCATGTTCAGGCTCCCTTCTTACCGGGTCAGAAATTGATCACGAGTGCTGCGATCAGCATCGTGTCGAGTTTGTCGAATTCGAAGGGGGCCGTCGCGGTGGCCGCCAGCGTGGGCGGGACGTCGACGACCACGGGCTGGTTGTCATAAACGAGCGTGAGGCTAACCTTGAGCGCCAGCTTCGACGTCAGGCTCGCCGTCACGGCCGAAACCGAAATCGCGCGGAGATCCGAGGTCTCGCTCAGGTTCTCGAGAAGCGTGAAGTCCTCGGTAAATTTCGCGGTCTTCGAGATGTTGCGGAGGTAACCGAGATAGGCTCGCGCGCCCGCGAACGAATCGGAAAAGCCGCTCGTCTGCTTTTCCTTCGTGTAGTCCACGCCGAGCTCGACAGCCAGGCTCTGGAGATCGGTCTTGAAGAACTGGTATCCGACGCCGCCGCCGGCGCCGTAGCGGTTGTCGATGCCCGTCGGTTTGTTGCTCATCCAGCCCGCCCCGACGTACCAGTAGAAGCCGCCGCGGATCGTGCGGGTGTACTTGCCGCCCAGCGAGTAGGCCTCGGCGTTGATCGTATCGAACTCGGTCTTGGTGACGGTATTGGCCGCGGTGTCGTTGGTCAGCACCCGCGTGGTGCTTTTTGCGCGCAGCGCCGCGGCGTCAAAGGTCAGCTCGGCGTTGGTCCACTTGTAGACGAACTTGTTGGACAGCGCGACGTTCAGATTTTGCGAGTTGCCGGTCGTCATGACGAGCCCGAAATCGGCCGAGTCGGTCCAAGGCCTCGCCGGCTCTTCGGCATAAGCGACGCTAAGCGCGAGTGCGGTCGTCGCGAACACAACGACACCATTGCGAATCGATCGGTTCATTCAGCTTCTCCCCTGGGAAATTGCCCGGCGCCTCGACCATCGAGGCGCTCGGTGTAAAACCTCGTTGACTCTAGCAAACGTCTCCCAAGCGTAGCCCGGGGTCAATAGAACTTCCCTTTGATCAAGCTACCGGGGTGCTCCGGAATGCGCCCCGTCGAGATTCGCGGCCAACGCGGCGTCTTGAAGGCCATCACAGCGGTGCAGGTTCTCATCGAGGGAGATAACGAGAGCATCGCCATCGCGAACAGCGTGTTCCTGGAGGAGATGATTCGCCGCTAGAATTTGGTCGAGACTCAAGACAGCTTCTAAAATCGTAACGAAGTCACTGTCCCGTTGACGCAGCTCGCCTCCAGCCCGCACGATGATCGTGAGATCCGAG
>JANMVW010000092.1:0-10512 GCA_031393555.1 Acidobacteriota bacterium | reverse complement strand
GAAAGAAAAAGGGGAATGTCCCCTCGTCAAGCGGCGCGCGACTCGGCCTTGCGAAGTTCGCGGCGGAACTGCATCGCGAAGACCTTTCGCATGAGCTTGAGCTTGAGCTCCCCCATCCAGAACCGGCTCGGGTCGTGCTGGAGCCAGCGGGCTTCCTCGGGGAGCATGACGAGCGAAACGTGGATGTTCTGCGCAACGCCGATGGGAAGCCCGCGTTCCATCGTGGCTTCGTAGAGGCGGCGGAACACCGGGACGATGTCGTCGGTCTTCGGCGGCGGGAGCTTCGCGTAGTCGGTCGCCTGGAGAGGACGAAACACGCAGACGGTCGGGATCGCGCCGACGCTGGTGATCCAGTCGATCGCGCGGATGGAGTCTTCGGCGGATTCGAGCCCGGCGATGATCTCGCCGTTGACGACCCACGGCTCGAATCCGCGGCCCGTGGGGCCGACCTCCTGCGCGCAGTACCTGATCGCCTCGAGGTAGCGGTCCAGACCGTACTCGCGATTTTTTCCCGGACACACCTCGACGAATCGTTCGCGGTTCCAGATCTCGAAACAAAACGAGACACGATTGACGCCCATCCGCCTCAGTTCGTGGTAGCGCGAGAGGTCGCTGTGCGGGGGTGTTTGGACGCCGATCATGACGTTGGTTTCTTCCTTCACGCGGCGGATATAGGGCTCGAGAATGTCGAGGTAGGTATCCCCTTCATAGTGCCCGGTGTTGAAGTCCACGTAGGTGATGCCGGATTCGGCCCTCGCGGCCTTCACGACCTCTAAGACCTCTTCCACCGACTTGTCGTCTCCGTCGTCGGCGCCCAGGTTCAGTCCGACCGAGCAGAACTTGCACTGCTCCTTGTCCGGTTGCTTCAGCCAGTAGTCGCAGACCTTTGAGGGATAGACGCCCAGATACGTCCCCTGGAGCGTGCCGACCCTCGTCATGCGCTTCCCGGTCGAGGTCGTGCGGTTGTACCAGGCGGGCTGCGGCGACAGGCGCACCGTCGTCACCGGGCCGAGCGTCTCGTGATCGACCCAGAACGCGCCGTCGCGCCAGTGGAGGCTGTACGGGGACCCCGCGACGAACTCCTCGACGACCGGCACGTTCGTCCACAACTCACCGGGGAGGATCACCTCGAGCCCCGAGCCCAGTCCCGCCCGGGTGCGGAGGATCTTGCGCCCCCCTTTTTCCTCGATGGTGCACGAATCGTCGAGCCGCATTCCACGGCAGTAAAGGTCGAGCTTCAGGAGCCCAGGGTTTCTCCGGACATCGGTTTCCATGACACTCCTTTGGTCGGCGATATGAGGAGCGTACGTCGCGATCGGGGTCAGCTTTCGGACCAAAACACTCCTGAATTCCCTTTCCCAATATCGGAGGACGCTCTATAACGGAGGTTCGCGGTCCGAAGGGGAGCCAATTGCCTTCTGGGCCGCGTCGAGGTCAGCCATGGGATTACGACTTACGCGCGCCGCCGATTACGCCGTCCGGGCCATGCTTCACCTCGGGTCGCTGCCGGAAGGGGGCGTCGCGCTCAAGGATGAGATCGCTCACGCGCAGAACATCCCGCCGAGCTTCATGGCGAAGATCCTCCGCCAGTTGGTCAAAACAGGCCTGTTGCGCTCCGCGCGCGGGGTGAACGGGGGATTCGGTCTCCAGCGAACCGCCGCCGAGATCAACCTTCTGGACATCATCGAGGGGATCGAGGGACCGATTCAGTTGACCGACTGCGCGCCCGATCCCGACCACTGCACCCTCTCCCACGATTGCCCCGTAAGCAGCGTGTGGCTCGAGGTGCAGCGCCAGATGACGGCGCTCCTCCGTGAGACGACCTTGGAGGCTTTGCTCTCCGCGCCGCGCAAGAACAAGCGGGCCGTGTACAACATCGGCGTCTGAAGGCAGCCGTTTGCGCCGAGGCCGGGACCGTTCTAATCTAAATTCCTTCACGCCCGACGATGGGCTTTCCGGAGGGTTCGACATGAAGCGACTGATTTCTTTCGGCTCTTTGCTCGTTCTCGTCCTCGCGATGACCGCGGCGGCCTTCGCCGCTGACGCCGCCGCCCAGCCAACCACCATGAAGGGCTGGATCACCGACTCGTTCTGCGGCGCGAAAAACGCCAACGCCGCGGGCGCGGAGTGCGCCAAGAGTTGCTACAAGAAGGGCGCGAAGCTCGAGTTGGTCGCGGACGGCAAGACCTACCAGATCTCGGACCAGAAGGCGGCGTCCGAGCATGTCGGGCACGAAGTCGTCATCACCGGAACGCTCGACAAAGACACGATCAAGGTCGACAAGATCGAGACCGCGAAAAAGGACAAGGCATAGGCTGCGGCCGGCTTCCGAAGCCGGCCGTCTAGGACGGCGCGCTTGCGCCGCCAGGGGGCCCCGAAGCCGGTTGCTATACTGACCGGTTTCGAGGGCCCCGTTCCTTTATGAAGTCCCAGTACATCCGTAATTTCTCGATCATCGCGCACATCGATCACGGCAAGACCACCCTCTCCGACCGCCTCCTCCAGCGGACGGGAGCCGTCGCCGCGAGAGACATGGGCGAGCAGATGCTCGACGCGATGGATCTCGAACGCGAGCGTGGCATCACGATCAAAGCCCACGCCGTAACGCTCGGCTACAAAGCTAAAAACGGCCAGGAGTACATCCTCAATCTCATCGACACCCCCGGGCACGTCGATTTCAGCTACGAGGTCAGCCGCTCCCTCGCCGCATGCGAAGGCGCCTTGCTCGTCGTGGACGCAAGCCAAGGGGTCGAGGCGCAAACCTTGGCGAACACCTACCTCGCGGTCGACAATCAGCTGGAAGTCATCCCGGTCCTGAACAAGATCGACCTCCCCGGCGCCGAGCCCGAGAGGGTCAAGGAACAAATCGAAAACATCATCGGGATCGACACGGAGCACACGATCTCGGCCTCCGCGAAAGAAGGGATCGGGATCGAAGAGATCCTGGAGGCCATCGTCGCCCTGGTGCCGCCTCCGTCCGGGAGCTACGACGCGCCGCTCAAGGCGCTGATCTTCGACTCGTGGTACGACCCCTACCGCGGCGTCGTGATGCTCGTCCGGGTCGTGGACGGCACGATTCAGAAACGCCAGCGCATCCGGCTGATGATCACCGGCGGCACCTACGACGTCGAAGACCTCGGCGTTTTTTCGCCGAAGTCCGAACCGCGTGACACGCTTTCCGTCGGCGAGGTCGGCTTCGTGATCGCGAACATCAAGAAGATCAGCGACTGCCAGATCGGCGACACGCTCACCGACGAGAAGGTCCCGACGACCCAGCCGTTCCCCGGGTTTCGCGAAGTCAAGCCGATGGTGTTCGCGGGGCTCTATCCCACCGACGCGGCCCAGTACGAAGACCTGCGCGACGCCATGGAGAAATTGCGGCTGAACGACGCGTCGTTCAACTACGAGCCCGAATCCTCGGGTGCGCTCGGCTTCGGATTCCGGTGCGGGTTTCTCGGGCTGCTCCACATGGAAATCGTGCAGGAGCGCCTCGAACGGGAGTTCAACCTAGAGCTGATCACGACGGCCCCGGGCGTGTCGTACCGCGTGACGACGACAAAGGGCGAGGTGCTCGACGTGCACAACCCTTCGAAACTGCCCCCGGCCGCCAACATCGAGATCATCGAGGAACCCATCATCACCGCGATGATCATCTCGCCCCCGGAGTACCTCGGGAACATCATGAAGCTCTGCGACGAGAGGCGCGGGGTGCAGAACAAACTCAGCTACCTCTCGAAGACGCGCGTGCTTCTCGAGTACGACATGCCGTTGAACGAGGTCGTGCTCGATTTCTTCGACAAGCTGAAATCCGGCTCGCGGGGCTACGCCTCTCTCGATTATCACCTCGCCGGCTACCGCCCCGACAAGCTGGTCAAAATGGACCTCCTGGTCAACGGCGAGCCGGTGGATGCGCTGTCGGTCATCTGTCATCGCGAAAAATCCGAGCCGAAGGGGCGCGCGCTGGCCGCCAAGATGAAAGAGCTGATCCCGAGACAGATGTTCGAGGTGATCATCCAGACGGCGATCGGGGGCAAGATCCTCTGCCGCGAGACCGTCAAGGCGATGGGGAAGAACGTCCTGGCCAAGTGCTACGGCGGCGACATTTCTCGTAAGCGCAAGCTGCTCGAAAAACAAAAGGAAGGAAAGAAACGCATGAAGCGGGTCGGTCGCGTGGACATCCCGCAGGAGGCGTTTCTGGCGATCCTCAAGGTGGATTGATGGTCGCGTCACATCCAGGAAGTCGTCTCGCGGCCGGCTTGCTCGCCGTGACGCTGCTCGCGGGTCTTGGCATCGCCTCCTACCTCGTGGCGCACCACGAAAACAAGGTCTACGGCGACGCGACGCTCGCGCTCGCCAACTGCCCCGAGTCCGAGACCGTCAATTGCGACTTGGTGAACAGCAGCCGCTGGTCCGAAATCGCCGGGGTTCCGATCGCGGCCTTGGCGCTTCCGACGTATCTTTTGATCCTCGGATGGCTCGCCGCTTCGTCCCGCGCGCCCGAGACCTTGGGTTACGCTTTTTGCGTCGGCCTGCTGACCGTTGTCTACTCCATGGCTTTGTTCCTCGTGTCGAAAGCACTCATCGGCTACCTGTGCCTTTGGTGCATGAGGCTTTACGCCGTGAACCTCGCGATCCCTGTTCTCGCCGCTCTCGCCGCACGGCGCTCACCCGCCGCCCTCGTCGCCTCGACCTTCCGCGATCTGAGACGCTGGCCGCCGCCGTTGCGCCGTTCCGCGGTGGCTTTCGTCGCCCTTCTCGCGCTCACCCTCGCGGGGGATCAGGCACTCCGCTCCCACGTTCGCGCCGTCGCGGCCGCGGAACGCGCGCGCATCGAGCGCGAGGGCGGTCCGACGGTTCCCGCCGTGCCGGAGAATCCCGAAGAGACACCCGCCCCGCGCGAACGTTCGTCGCTCGCGGGCTGGCTGGTTCCCGACGCCGCCGCGGGTGAAACCGCCGCGTCGAAGCCCGCGCCACCCTACCGGCTCGCGGGGCCGTTGCGTCGCCTGGAGCCGGGCCCGGACGGCCTGAAGAGCTCCCCCTTCGATCTCCAGTCGCGCCTGGGCCGCGGCAAGCCGATTGCGCTCATTTTCTGGGCGCCCGGATTCGCCTGGTCCCAGCGCTCGCTTCTCGAGATGACGGCTTTCCTCCGCAAGGAGACTCCGCAACTCGAGGTCTACGCCGTCTCCGGCCGGCGCGACGATCAGCGCGACGAGGAAATCCAGGAGGCGTTCGCGCTCCTCGACCTTCCCGCCACCTTGCCGCTGCTCGTGGACGACGGTTTCGCGGTCATGAAGGCGCTCGCCGTGACCGACGTGCCCAACGTCGCGTTGTTTTCGACCACGGGCCAGCTCGTCATCGCGAAGATCAAGGACCCCGAACAGCTCCTGATCACCGCGAAGGGCAATCGTCCCGCCGGAGAGATCCTCCGCGAGGTCGCCAAGGGCGTCGAGGTCCCTCAAATTCAGACGATGTTCCCTTACTACCCGTCGGCGCGTTTGCTGGACCGCTGCGCGCCGGCCTTCGACGCGAAGGTCTTCGGCACGGGGGCCCCCTTCGCGTTCACGGGGCGTTCCAAGACGGGGCGTCCCGCGCTCGTGATGTTCTGGTCATCGACGTGCAAGCACTGTCAGGTGGACGTGCCGAAGCTCGTCAAGTGGGTTGCCGCGCACCCCGGAGCGGTCGACGTCATCGGCGTCACCATCATCAAGAAGGACAAAGCGGGGCAACCTTCGCACCGTGCCATCACCGCGGCTTACATCCGCGCGGAGGGCATCCCCTGGCCCGTCATCGAAGACGTCGACGGCGTCGTCTCCAAGTCGTACGAATCCATCTCCACACCGACGACCTTTTTCGTGTCGGCCTCCGGCGCGATCGAGGACATCTGGTACTACGGACACGAAGAAGGGTTCGACGACGCCATGGCGCGCTCGCTCGCGAAAGCGCGTGCGGCAACGGCGGCGTGCCGCGCGGCGGAGGTGGCGCCCGGGCCGAAACTCGCGACGAGCGTTCTCGGCCCGGACGGAAAGCGCGTGGAACTGGCTTCGCTGCTCGACAGGCCCGCGTTGGTTCATTTCTGGGCGACCTGGTGCAAACCGTGCGTTCAGGAACTTCCGTCGCTGATCAAGTTCCGCGAGTCGATCGAGAAGGGGGGCTCGGCGCGGGTCGTTTTGATCTCGGTCGAGTCGGAGGCCGACGGCAAGCTGATCCAGCAATTCCAGAAGACGCTCGGCGTGAACCTGGGTTCGTACCGCGCGCCGAAAGGTGGATTGGCCGACCGTCTCGATCTGGCCTACCGGCTCCCGCGAACTTTCATCGTCGGCCCGGGCGGCGTGGTCTTGGATGAGCGCCAGGGGAGTCAGAACTGGACGGATCCCGCCTTCACCGAGGGAATCCGCGCGCTCCTTTCGGCCGCGGGCGGCCCGAAGCGCTAGACTCCGGCCCGTGGACAGGTTCTCCTTCACGCACCGCACGATCGAGGGGCGGCGCGTGCGCCTCGGGTACGCGCTGAGTTCCCGCGAAGGGGCACGCGTCGAGTTCGAGGAAACGTACGAGCTTCCGGCCTCCCTGGGGCCGCTCGCCCCATCGAACGACGAAGCGGTCGCACGTGCTCTCCTCGGCCTGCACCTTGCCGCGGGCACGTCGTACTGGAAGACCCGTATTCCGCGAGAGCTCGTGGTGGACGACGCCTCGATCTCCGCCGACGACGCACAGTTCTGGAACGCGGTCTACACGCTGGGGCTGGGCGAGTTCTTCTATCGGAATCAGATCGACCCAACGGGGCGCGCCTCCTTTCGCGAAAGCTCCGGTTCCGACCGACGAAAGCCGACCGTGCGGCCGGCCGACGGCCCCTCCGTGCTTTTCTGGGGAGGAGGAAAGGACTCCGTCGTCTCCCACGAGATCTTGGAGGCCGCCGGCGAGGCTCATGACCTGTTATCGGTCGGCCGGACGGATTGGGAATGGGTCCAACGTTCCGCTGCGGTCGCCGGGCGCTCTCTGCACGTCGTGTCACGCCGTCTGGACCCAAAACTCTTGGAAATGAACGCGGCCGGCGCGTTGAACGGCCACGTCCCGGTGAACGCCATCCTCGCAGCAGCCGGCACGCTCGTCGCGCTGCTTTGCGGAAGGCCGGCGGTCATCGCCTCGAACGAAGCGAGCGCCTCGTTCGGGAACACCGCCTGGCACGGCATCGACGTCAACCACCAGTGGAGCAAGTCCCTCGAGTTCGAGCGGTTGTTCCGAGGGTGGCTCTTGCGCCAGCTCGACGGAGGACCGGAGTACGTCAGCCTTCTCCGGCCGCTCTCCGAACTCCGTATCGTCAAAGCCTTCGCGACGCATCCGAAGTACTTCGACGCGGTGACGTCGTGCAACGCGAACTTCAAGCAGTCGGGGCCCGCGGCGCGGCGCTTCTGCCTCGCCTGTCCCAAGTGCGTCTTCGTTTCCTTGATGGCGCGGCCGTGGCTCGACGACGCGGCGTATCACGCGCTGTTCGGGGGCGACGCGCTCGCCGATCCGGGGAATCACAGCTTCGTCGAGGAGCTCCTCGGCCTCCGCGGGACCAAGCCGTTCGAATGCGTCGGGACTCCCGACGAGACGGTCGCCGCGCTCCATCTGGCGTTGAAGCACGGCCGGACGATCCCGCACGGCATCATGACGGCGTTCACCGGTCACGTCCTTCCGAAATATCCCGAGCTCGATGCGACGGCAAACCGCGCGCTGACCCGCTCTCACGATCACGAACTGTCCCCGCTGAGGACCGCCCAACTCGATGACTACCTCGATAGGCACTGACACCTCGGTCGCTGTATTCGGCTACGGCATCGAGGGCCGCTCCGCCGTCTCCTGGCTGCGGCGGCTCGGCTGCCGACAGGCGCGGCTGATCTCCTCCGAGCGCCCGGCCGACCTCGAGCGGGACATCGCATGGATCGCGGCGGACGACCTCGACGGCGCGCTTTCCGGTGTCGAGCTTCTGATCAAGTCACCCGGGATCAAACCGTCTCATCCGCTGATACTCGCCGCGATGGCCACCGGTATTCCGACGACCTCGGCGACGGCCCTGTTCGTGGAACGAGCGGACACGGCCGGCTTGGCCGTGATCGGTGTCACGGGCAGCAAAGGCAAATCCACGACCGCGACGCTTATCGCCAAAACACTCGAAGCGGCATCGATCCCCGCGGTGCTCGTCGGCAACATCGGCCGCTGCGCGCTCGATGTCGTCGAGGACGTCGTATCCCATCGCCCCGTGGTCGTCGTCGAGCTGTCGAGTTACCAGACCCACGACCTGACGATCGGTCCATCGGTCGCCGTGATCACGCGACTGTTCCCCGAGCATCTCGATTGGCACGGAGGGATCGAGCCCTACTACGCCTCTAAGCTCAAGATCGCGGCGACCCAACGCGAAGACGACGTCACGATCTGGAACGCGACCGACCCGGAGCTCGCGCGACGCGCCCCCTTCGGACCCGCACGGCACGTCCCCTACGGCCTCGGGCCCGCCGCTTTTTCCGACACGCACATGAAGCTGCGGGGTCCGCACAACCGTCTGAACGCCCGCGCTGCGCTTTGCGCGGCCTCGATTTTCGGCGCGCTCCCCTCGCATCTCGAAGGCGTGCTCGCGGCGTTTCCCGGGCTCCCCCACCGGATCGAAGACCTCGGCGTGTTTTGTGGCTTGCGCTGGATCAACGACTCGATCGCGACCGCGCCCGAGGCGGCGGTCGCGGCGCTCGACGCGTTCGGCGGGGAGGTCAAAACCTACATCGGCGGTGGGACCGATCGCGGATTCGATTTTGCGCCGCTCGCGCGGGCGTTGGTGTCGCGCGACCTCCCGAACGTGATCCTGCTGCCGCCCGGAGGCCCGTCACTTCTTGCGGCGCTCGTGGCGCTCGACCCCAAGGCCGGCGCGCGCGCGCGCGTCGTGTCGGATCTCACGGAAGCCGTGGCCCTGGCGGCGCGGCTCGCCCCCCGGGGTTCGACGGTCCTGTTCTCCCCGGCTTCGCCGAGCTACGGCGTTTTCAAGAATTTCGAGGAGCGGGGCGACATGTTCCGAATGTTGGTGCAGGGACTCTGACGCCGGGGGCGCTCACTGCCCCCAAGAGAACCCGAGGAGCACGTTCACCTGGCCATAGTCGGCGTTGCCTTCCAGCCCGGCGAGTGTGACGCTCGTGCCGCGCACCAGACGACCGTCAATTCCGATGTTGAAGGTGTCGCCGACCTTGAAGAAGATCCCGGCGTTGCCGTAATAGCCGAACGACTGGTCGCTGTCGCCCGAGGTCCAGAAATCCGACCCCGCGCCGACCGCGGCGAGGATGTTCAGCACGCCGGCTCCCAGATACGGTCGGACGACGCCGTGCCTCACGGGATGCCAGAGCACACCCGCCGAGAATTCCAGGAAACCGGCCCCGACCTTCCCGGTCTCGCCGAAGTACGGCGAGGCCACGCGCTGGGTGTCGCCGAACAAGTGCATGGCCAGGGCGACCCGCACGGGAGACTTCTTGGGGGCGAAGTCGACTTCGACGCCGAACGATGACGGCGCATCCAACGGCGTCCAGAAATCCTCGAGGTAGGTCTGGCCGATCAGAAACTGGGTGTTGCCCGCCATCTGGTCGTCGGAAGCAACGGCCGACGGGTCCTCGGCGAACGCCGCGTTGATCGCAACCAACGACATCGCGAGAAAGAAGGCGAAACCTGTGTGCTTCATTACGACCTCCTGAGTCAGGCCCCCGGTGTGTTTTCCAGCCGCCGCACGATCTGCCCGCCGAATCGCCGCGCGATGTGCTGAACCCGGCCGAGCCCTTGGAGCATACGGAAGCGCGAGAGCTTCCGCCATGCGCCCGGGCCGACCACGTCGCCGGCCAGAAGCGAGGTGACCGCCGGCCGAATTCCGAGGCGCGCCCCCGGAACCCGGGATTCCGTGCGCGGGGACAGGAAGACATCGAGAAAGGACGGGTCGTAATACGAACGGATCATCATGAAGAAGCGCTTTTGCATCCTTCGGTTCAACGCGGCGCACCGAGCCGTGTCTTTCGCGTCGACGCGGCCGTTGCGATGGAGGGCGGAAGCGATGTCCTGGGCCGCTCGTTCCGCGGTGGTCATGCCCATCAAGATCCCCGATGAGAAGATCGGGTCGAGGAACCCGGCGGCGTCGCCGACCATCGCGAATCCGTCCCCGTGGGTGCGGGAGACCTTGAAGGAGAAGTTCTGTACGGCGCTCGCCGGGAACAGCCGCCGGGCTGAGGCAAGTTGCCGCGCGGCTTCGGGCGTCGCCTCGATCGCGGCGTCGAACTGCGCGTCGATCCCGCCGGAGATGCCCTCATAGCGAGCGGCATCGAGCACGACGCCCACGGAGGTCGTTCCATCGGCGAACGGAATCAACCAGAACCATCCGGATTGGGTCACGATGATGACGATATTGCCGGCGCCGCGGCCCGGAAATCTCTCGACCCCCTCGAAGTGTCCGACGATCGCCAGCTTCCGGTGGTCGGGGTAGACCGACTTCCATCCCATCCGCGTGGCGAG
>JANMVW010000089.1:0-4424 GCA_031393555.1 Acidobacteriota bacterium | reverse complement strand
CCGATGCCGGACGTCAAGGACCTGGCGCAGCTCGAGGCTCCGAGCTCGGCTCCGGCTCTCGCTCCTCTGTCGCTCGCCGACCTCGAAGGCGTGCTCTCGTCCGACGGCGCCGGCGGATCATTCGCCACCGGGGGCGGAGGCTTGTCGTCGGGAGGACGAATCGGCGGCACCGGAACCGGCAACGGACTCTCGGAGGAGATGGGCGAGATCGCTTCGCTTGCGGATCTCGACCAACGTCCCCGTCCGATCTTCCAGGCGGCGCCGAACTACCCCCAGGAGCTGCGGAAGCGCAACCTCGAGGGGAGCGTCCAGGTGGTTTTCCTCGTCGACCGCGATGGTAAGGTCGTCGCACCGAAGGTGGAGAAGTCCACCAACCCGTCGTTCGACCGCCCCGCGCTCGAGGCGGTCAGACAGTGGAAGTTCGAGGCGGGCACCAGAAACGGCGAAAAGGTCGCATTCAAGATGCGCGTGCCGATCACGTTCAGCGCGAGCTGATCGCCATGTGGACGTCTCCGCTCCTGGCCGCCGTTTTGCTCCTGTCGGCAGAACAGCCCTTGAACGACCTCTGGAAAGACCCCACGTTTCAGAAGCAGTTCCTGGGGAGCTACGGTTTTCAGGCCGAGCTGGAGCCGAAGCTCACCGTGCTGGAGCGGCAGGAGCTCGAGAAGATCCTGACGCTCATGGCGACGGACACCGACGCGGCGATGACCGCGCTGCAGAAGGCCGCAACGCCCGATGCCAGCGCCGTTTTCAACTACACGATCGGCAATCTCCATTTCCAAAAAGACGAGCTCGACCCCGCCGCCGCCGCTTATGGCACCGCGGTCGCCAAGTTCCCGAGCTTCCGCCGCGCCTGGAAAAACATTGGGCTGATCGCCGTTCGGCAGTCCCGCTTCGACGACGCCATCAAGGCGTTCTCCCGCGTGGTGGAACTCGGCGGCGCGGACGGCTTGACCTACGGCCTCCTCGGCTACGCCTACGCGGCGCAGGGCGTCGCGACTTCGGCCGAGTCCGCCTACCGCGGCGCCGTCCTCCTCCAGCCCGACGTGCTCGATTGGAAGCTCGGACTGACCCAGGCCGTCCTGAAGCAGCGAAAGTACGGGGAGGCCGTCACCCTGTGCGAAGAGTTGATCGCGAAGTTTCCCGATCGGGCCGATTTCTGGATCATCCAGGCGAATGCGTACGTCGGGCTCAATCAGCCGATGAAGGCCGCCGAGAACTACGAAATCGTCGACCGCATGGGGAGGGCCACGCCGCAGAGCCTCTATACGTTGGGTGATATCTACGCGAACGAGGGCATGGTCGACCTCGCAGCGCGCGCGTATGGCCGCGCCGTGGACCTCGACCCGCAGCAAGCGCCCGCGCGCCCGGTGCGGTGCGTCGAGATCATCGCGCAGCGCGGCGGCACGACCCAGGCCAAGGCCCTGGCCGATCACGTGCGCACCGTTCTCGCCGCAACCCTCGATGCCAGCGACCAGAAGAAGCTCCTGAAGATCGAGGCGCGCATCGCCGTGGCCGAGGGAGGGGGCGAGGACGCCGTCAAGACCCTCGAGGAGATCGTCGCCCTCGATCCGTTGGACGGCGAGGCCATCCTCCTCCTGGCGCAGCACTACACGCAGACCAACGACCCCGGCAAGGCGATCTTCTACTACGAGCGTGCCGAGGGCATCGACGCATTCGAGGCGGATGCCCGGCTCCGCCATGCGCAGGTCCTGGTCGGGCAGTCCCGGTTCCAGGACGCCCTGCCGCTCCTCAAGCGGGTTCAGGAGCTCAAACCGCGGGAGGACGTTGGGCGCTACCTCGAGCAGGTCGAAAGACTCGCCCGTGCCCAACGCTGAGGACGTTACAGCGTGTTTACCCTCCCGTAACGACGATGCGATGCCCGTTCGATACTGTGAGGGCATGGTCCAGGCCGAGGCAACGAGGAGCGCCGTGACGCAACGATTGCTCGTTGTCGAGGACGAGCTCGACATCGCCGAGCTCCTGCGCCGGGTCTTCTCCAAGGAGGGGTTCCAGGTGGACGTGGCGCACAACGGCCTCTCCGCTTTGGAGGCGCTGCGCCGAGAGCCCCCCGACCTCGTGGTTCTCGATTGGATGCTCCCCGAGCTTTCGGGGATCGAAGTTTTGAAGGAAATGCGCGCCCGCCCCGAGACACGCAGGGTGCCGGTCATCCTGCTGACCGCCCGGCGCGAGGAGATCGATCGCGTGTTGGGCCTCGAGCTCGGCGCCGACGACTACGTCACCAAGCCGTTCTCGTCTCGTGAGCTGGTCCTGAGGATCCGCGGGCTCTTGAAGCGCGGCGAGAGACCGGTCGATCCCAAGGAGGGCGCGCTGCGGCTCGGGCCGATCGAGATCCACGCGGCGGATCATCGCGCGATCGTCGCCGGCAAGGTCTTGATCCTCACGCTGACGGAATTCCGCCTCCTCGAGGATCTCGTCCGGGCGAGAGGGCGCGTGCGAACCCGCGAGACCCTCCTCGCCGAGGTATGGGGCTACGACTCCGAAGTCCTCTCTCGCACCGTGGACACGCACGTCAGACGCCTTCGCTCCAAGTTGAGCGACGCGGCCGACTGGCTGGTGACCGTGCGAGGCGTCGGGTATCGGATCCAGGACCCGGCCGACGAACGCTAGGCGCAGGACTCTCGGAATCTGCGCCCCCAAGCCGTAACGCGGATGTCACGGCTTTCCTAGGCGGAAGCGCCTACTTTCCTCCTCGCATCACGAGGAGGACGTCGTGTACAACGGTCCGAGCATTTCCAACTACCTCCGGCAGATCACAAGAGGCCCGCGGCCGGAGCGCCACGACGAGCATGCGCAGGTCGAACGCGCTTGCCGTGGCGACCGCGAGGCCATCGATCTCCTGATTTCGGCAAATCTCGCGTACGTCGTTCACATCGCGAAGGAATTTCGCGGCCGCGGCCTGCCGTTCGAGGATGTGATCGCGGAGGGGTGCGTGGGGCTCCTCAAGGCGATCCGCCACTACCGCGCAGAAAACGGTACACGCTTCATGACCTACGCGTCGTTCTGGGTGCGTAAGGAAATCCTCGCGGCGATTTCGGATCAACCTTACACGATTCACGTTCCCCGGTACGCGCGAGAGCACGGTTGCAACAGCCCTCGACTCTTGCGCCTCGACGTCCCGGAACGCGCCGACGGAAAGTTGAGCCTCGCCGACCGCCTGCGCCACCAGGACCCGCTGCCGGTGGAGACGCTCATCGAGAGCGGGCAGGTCCGGCGCCTGAAACGGCTCCTGCTTCGGCTCGTGCCACGCGACCAAGCCGTGCTGGCGTGGCGCTACGGATTGGGCGGGCAACCCGAGCAGACCCTCAACGAAATCGCCCAGCGCCTCGGCGTGTCGCGCGAGAGGGTGCGCCAGATTGAAGCCGCGGCGCTCGCCCGCCTGCGCGAGGCGAACGGAACAACCTGTCGACGTCGCGGGACACCGAGAGGCCCCGCCGGACTCCGCTCCGTACCGAGCGCTCCCGCGACGAGCCGAGTCGTTTCCGCTGAGTGAGTTCTTGACTCGCCCTGGTCGAGGGGTAGATTCAAGGCGAGATGACCGACGCGAGTGCTGTGGGAGAAGACGCTCGGAGGGTACTCTTCCCGGGCCACACCCAGATCCGAGTCCGCGGTCTGAACATCGGCGGGCGCATCGATCTCCGAACGGTCGAAACGACCCACCGACTCGCGGTTGCACCGATCGTGCTCCCCGCGGGCGCAAACGGGTGCGCGGTGTTGTTCCGCTACGGGGTGGTCGTGCTCTTCGATGTGGAGCCCATCGAAGAAGGGTCGTTTATCTCGCATCTCAAGCCGTTCGTCGACCAGACGTACCCGCAGTCTCAAACGGAAGAGCTCGTCCTTCGGGTCGCGCCGGACGGGACCGAAGACGTGTACAACGGCGTGCTCACGCTCCAGAGTTTCGATCTGCAGCGCGTACAAATGGTGGCGGACGTACTCGCGAAGAGCGTCGTGCTCGCCCACTACGAGGCCGATATCGCGTCGGTGTTCGACCGCATCGAGCCGTTGGCCGAGTCGTTGAGCCGCGAAGGCCGCGCGGGAACGCGCGGTAGGGAGCTTCTGCGCCATTTGGGCGGGAGTCTCCTCATCCAGCACCGCATGGTGTGGAGGGTCGAGGTCGCGGAAAAATCCGAGGTCCTCTGGGACCGTCCGGAGCTCGAGCGACTCTATGCGCGGCTCATGGACGAGTACGACATCCGCGATCGGCATTTGGCGCTCGAGCGGAAGCTCGCCCTCGTCTCGGGGACCGCGGAGACCCTACTCGATCTTCTTCAACAGCGCCGCAGTCTTCGCGTGGAGTGGTACATCGTGCTCCTCATCGTGGTCGAGATCCTTTTGACGCTCTATGCGATGTTTCAGCAGGGCTGACGGACGGAACGCCTCGAGATGCGCCCGCGAAGTGTGAC
>JANMVW010000459.1:0-3608 GCA_031393555.1 Acidobacteriota bacterium | reverse complement strand
GCGCTCGATGCCGGGCAAGACGACAGATTCAAGGACTTCAAGAGCGTCAGCCTCTTTCGCATCCGCTCGTTGATGTGCGTGCCGATGCGCTCGCGCGGACGGATCGTCGGAACCGTCTACCTTGATAGCCGCCGCCAAGGGAAGCCTTTCACGCGCGAGGACCTGCGCTTCGTCGAGGCGTTTGCCGATCATGCGGCGTTGGCGCTCGAGAACACGCGCCGGCGCGCCGAGCTCGAAATCGAGAACCGGCGATTGAAGGCGGTCGTCGGCGAGCGATCGAGCTACGGGAAAATCGTCGGGCGCGCGCCCGTGATGCAAAAGGTCTTCGATCTGCTCGAGCGCATCGCCGTCAGCGACGTGACGATCCTGATCCAGGGCGAGAGCGGGACGGGCAAGGAGCTGGTCGCGCGCGCCTTGCACTTCAATGGCCCACGCAAGGACAGGGTCTTCGTCTCAGAAAACTGCGCGGCGCTCCCCGAAACTCTTCTCGAAAGCGAGCTGTTCGGCCACGTGAAGGGGGCGTTCACCGGCGCCGACCGCGATCGCGCGGGTTTGTTCGAACAGGCCCACCAGGGGACGCTGTTCCTCGACGAGGTCGGCGACATGTCCCCGGCGATGCAAGCGCGCCTCCTTCGCGTGCTTCAAGAGGGCGAACTGCGCCGCGTCGGGGGAGACCATCCGATCAAGGTCGATGTGCGGGTGATCACGGCGACCAACAAGGACCTGCAAGCTGAGATCACCGCGGGCCGCTTCCGCGAGGACCTTTACTACAGGCTTGCCGTGGTTCCCGTGCAACTGCCGCCATTGCGAGAGCGCATCGGGGACGTGCCGTTCCTGGCGGGTCATTTGATGGAACAGATCGCCTCGGCCCGGGGGCGCGTGGCCCCACGTATCGAGGCCGACATCTTGGACGCCATGGAGCGATATCCCTGGCCTGGAAACGTGCGGCAGCTCGAAAACGTCCTCCGGCGCGTTTCGCTTTTGGCCGGGGACGCGGCGATCACGCGCGAGGTCATCGAGTCGGATTCCGGGCTGGCCCTGATGTTCTTCGGCAAACAGGCCGAAATGGGGCCTCTTCTGTCTATGGTGAAAACCGAAGAAGAGCAGATCCGCCGGGCGCTCGAGGCCGCCGCGGGCAATCGCGACCGCGCGGCGCGCCTTTTGGGGATCTCGCGGGCCACGATTTACCGCAAGATGCGCGAGTACAGCCTCCGCTAAAAAAAACTTTGAAAAAATTGGGCTGACAGGCGCGCCAAAATCGTAACCGCGCGACGCCGACCCTCCCGAATTCTTCTACTTAGGCCCCTCCAAAACACCATCTCGTAACGCCCGCGGAACGAGCGTTTCGGGTTGTCGGCATTCTTCTCGATTACACGCTCGTGCTTACCGTTACGAGCATTGCGTCTCCATTTGAGACCCCCATCTTGAACCCTCGAGCCGCACGGGATTCGACGAACGAGGTGAGGCGGCTCGAGGAGATAGGCCGATGCGCAACTTGATGAACAGCTCGCGACTCTCGATGGTGATGGCGGCGGCGTTGGGAATCCTGGTGCTGACCGCAGCCACGCCGGCCCTCGCGGCCACCGAGTCGCTCGTCGTCAAGAACGTGAGCGTGAGCGGCGGCATCGTGCAGGTCACCGTCAAGAACGTTTCGATGGCTACGGCGACCACCGCCGTCACCGTTGAGGCCGTGGTTGGCGGCGTGTCGAGCTTTAGTGTCGTGCCCGTCACACTGCTCCCCGGCCAGAGTTCAACCGTCAGCGCCGCGTTCACGGGCGCCGTGAGCAGCGTGAAGTCGGTCGGCATCACAGTCGGCATCGCCGGAGACATCATCGACAGCGGCGAGCCGTACTAACCACTTCGTAACATCAGGCCGTCGGCCTTCCCCCCCGACAGGTTGACGGCCTCTTCGAACGCCCGCCCCTTCATGGTGAAGTGGCGGGCGTTGTTTTTTCTGGCCCACGGTGCGACGGCTTCGAAATTCCAGCCTTCCCTGGCACACTCGGCGCAAATGGGAGAGGCAGCTAGGAAGTCCCGCCTGTTCAGTCGCACCGGCGCGTTGCCCCTTCTGGCAGGCTTGGCGATGTGGGTCAACTATCTCGTTCCATCGTTGTCGACCCACGGGCGCCCGTTTCAGTCGGAGGGAATGTTCTTCATTACGTTCGGAACGGTGATGCTGGTCGGCCGACTCACCGATCCGGCGATCAAGACAACGTTCGGGAATCACTTCCTTTCCGCCGCCATGATCTTCGCCCCATTCATCTATCGCGCGCTGAGCATCTCGTCCTCAACAGACAGCGCCAAATCCGGGTTCTTCGCGTTCTTCGAGGCGATCTACCTCTCATTGCCCTACCTCTTGATCGCAGCCGCATTCGGATTGGTCCCCGAAGTCGTCGCTCGCATTCGACGAACAAGTACGCCAGGACCCGCCAACTAGCCACCCCCGCGGAATTTGCCACCCATCCGACGCCTCGGCTACATTGCGCCTCCTTAGCACCTCGGCTGATCGGAGGACGCGTGCACGCCATCGAAAGCTCGCCCGAATTCGTCTCCCAGGTCTACACCAAGATGGCCGAGCGCCTCGCCGTCGTGCGCAAGCGTTTGGGCCGCCCGCTGACGCTGACCGAGAAGATCCTTTTCGGCCACCTCGACCATCCGGACACGGCCGACCTGCGCGCCGGGGAGAGCTACCTCCAACTCCGCCCCGACCGCGTGGCGATGCAGGATGCGACGGCCCAGATGGCGCTACTCCAGTTCGCGCAGGCGGACATCCCACGCGTCGCGGTGCCGACGACCGTCCATTGCGACCACCTGATCCAGGCGAGAGAAGGGGCCGTGAAGGACACGTCGCGCGCGCTCGACGAGAACCGGGAGGTCTACGACTTCCTTCGCACCGCGTCGAACCGGTACGGCATCGGCTTCTGGAAGCCGGGCGCCGGGATCATCCACCAGGTCGTACTCGAGCACTACGCGTTTCCAGGCGGAATGATGATCGGCACCGACTCGCATACGCCCAACGCCGGCGGCTTGGGGATGTTCGCGTCGGGCGTCGGCGGCGCCGATGCGGTCGACGTGATGGCCGGTTTCCCGTGGGAGGTGAAGTCGCCTCGCATCATCGGCGTCAAGCTCACGGGGAAGCTTCAGGGGTGGGCGTCGCCGAAGGACGTCATCCTTCTTCTTTGCGGCATCCTTACGGTGAAGGGTGGGACGAACGCCGTCATCGAGTACTTCGGTCCCGGGGCGTCGTCGATCTCGTGCACCGGGAAGGGCACGATCGCGAACATGGGCGCGGAGCTGGGCGCCACGACTTCGGTCTTCCCGTTCGACGCCTCGATGGACCGCTACCTGCGCGCCACCGAGCGCGCCGCGCTCGCCGAGCTGGCCGCGAAGCACGCTTCGCTGCTGACGGCCGATCCCGAAGTTGAGGCCAACCCCGAGAAGTACTTCGCCCGTGTCGTCGAAATCGATCTCTCGACGCTCGAGCCGCATCTCGTCGGTCCGCACACCCCGGACCTCGCCCGCCCGATCTCGGAAGTCGCGGCGGCGGTCGCGAAGGAGTCGTACCCGGACCAAATCTCGGTCGCGCTGATCGGCTCGTGCACCAACTC
>JANMVW010000447.1:0-3117 GCA_031393555.1 Acidobacteriota bacterium | reverse complement strand
CCCTGCCAAAATCCACGCCCGCACCGCTGCGCCGTCTCCTCGCCCGCTGCCTCGAGCGCGACCCGAAAACGCGCCTGCGCGATATCGGCGAGGCGCGGATCGCGCTTGAATCGCCCACCGCCGTCGAACCGGAAGCCCCGGTCGCCGTAGCGGCTGCACCGAAGCGGCCCGCATGGATGGTGGGAACCGCGGCGCTCGTACTCGTCGCGTTGGGTGCGTTAGCCGCCCTCGCGGTCGCTCGAGCGCGCGGCCCCGCGATCGCACCTCCGGTCACCTTCTTGCAGAAGTCGTTCCGCCGGCAGGCGATCTTCAACGCGCGTTTCGCTCCCGACGGTCGCACGATCGTCTATAGCGGGGCCAACGAAAGGACGAAGTCTGAAGTTTTCGTCATTCGCCCCGAGTACCAAGAGGCGGTTCCGCTGGGCATCCCCGCGAGCCACCTGCTCGCGGTCTCATCGAAGAACGAGCTTGCGATCTTGACGAAGGCCAGTTGGCAGCATCACCGCGTCTTCCAAGGAACGCTGGCCCGCGTTCCTTTGGGGGGTGGCGCGCCGCGCGAGCTGCTCGAAGACGTAAGAGAAGCGGACTGGTCGCCGGACGGATCCCAGCTTGCGATCATCCGCGAGTCGCAGGGGAAGGACCGGCTCGAGTACCCCATGGGGAAGGTGCTGTACGAGTCCTCGGGCTATTTGAGCGACCTGCGTATCTCGCCCGACGGGAAGAAGTTCGCGTTCATGGAGCACCCCTGGCGCGGCGACGATCGTGGCGGGGTTTCGGTCATCGATCTCGCCGGAAAGCGCGTCGTCCTCGCCGACGGATTCGGTGCCGAAGAGGGGCTCGCTTGGGCGCCGAACGGCCAGGAGCTTCTGATTTCAGCGTGGATGGAGGGGGAGTCGATCTATCAGATCGCGGCGATCGACCTTTCGGGCCGCATCCGGCACCCACTCATCGTTCCGGAGGGGTTCACGCCTCAAGACATTGCAACGGGAGGTGCGTTGCTGGCGACGAGTGATGACACCCCGTCTCTGATCATGGGCCGCGCGCCCGGCGACTTAGCGGAGCGGGATCTGTCCTGGCTCGATGCGTCGGGCAGTCCGGTGATTTCACGGGACGGCAGCACGCTGGCCTTGACCGATTGGGGTCGAAGCGCCGGCTCGAACTATGCCGTCTTGATGCGCAAGATGGACGGCTCGCCCGCCCTGAAGTTGGGCGAAGGATCCGCCGAAGACTTGTCCCCCGACGGCCGATGGGTCCTCGTCGTCGTGCCGACCACACCGGCCCGCGTGATGCTCTATCCCACAGGGCCAGGGGAGGCGCGCCGCCTCGACGCCGGGGAGCTCGAAGCCTACAGCGACGGCCATTGGTTTGGTGACGGCAAGTCGATCCTCCTCTGCGGCAACGCGGTGGGAAAAGCGCCGCGATGCTACGTGCGCTCACTCGATTCGCCCGAGCTTCATCCAGTCGGCCTCGAGGGTGTGGATCGCGGTGTCGTCTCGCCCGACGGAGAGCAGGTCCTCGTCCGTCGCGTGACCGGCGATTCGCTCCTTTGCCCCGTCAGCGGCGACACGCCGCGGCCGCTCCCGTTCATCGCGACCGCAGAGCGCGTGATCCGCTTCAGCCCCGACGGAACGAAGGTCTGGGTGGCTCACGGCCGTCGCGTCGAGAGCATCGAGCTGACGAGCGGGCGCCGCGAGATGATTCTCGAGCTTGCCGTGTCCCAAGGCGGGGGGATGAACAACGTCACCGAAATCTCGCTGGCGGACGATCCTCGCGTCTACGCGTATACGGCGGCGGAGTATTCGTCTCGATTGTTTCAGATCGAGGGCGTGAAGTGAGGCTGCGGCGCTAGCTGAGGGGTTGCCTTCTCGTAACACTCCCACGTCGACGATCGAGTCCTCCCGGACGTTCGCCATACGAAGATACCCACGCACCTGCGATAGGTCGGAGCGCCTTTCGTAGAAGCTTGAAGGAGCTTGGGTATGGCGGGTAGGAAACCCATCACGCAACCGCCCGGGAGGCATAAGCACTTCGGCCACTCCGCCGGGTCAGAACGGCCGGCCGTTGTCGATGAGGAGACGCTCCTCCGAGTTCGGGGCGGCCTTTACCCTCCGCTCGCTCTATCGCGCCATTCAGTTCTGTCAGGCCTTCGCAGACCGGGAGATTGTGTCGACGCTGTCGACACAATTGAGCTGGAGCCATTTCATCGAGTTGCTGCCGATCAAGGATCCGCTCGCCCGTGATTTCTACGCGGAGATGTGCCGAATCGAGCGTTGGGACGTGCGCACGCTCCGGCAGAGGATCGGCGACATGCAAGCGATCCGTGCCCTCGCGGGCCGCGTGCGGGATCTCCAGCAGCAGGCTGCCCAACAATACCTACCGGTTGTTGATGACATCCTACGTACCGGTTCCCGCGATACCCAGCGCATCGAGCAGACGCTCGACGGATTGCTCGACTTTTGCGGCCACGAACCCGTGCTGCAACTGTACAAAAAGCTCTGCCGCCACTACTGGGCCATCGACCCCGCCGCCGCAGCGGCCTACGTCAACGCCTACCGCGAGTACTGGGGGAGCGACGAACCGGGAGGCCAGCCGTGAAAGCGTGGCCAGGCGTCGAGTCGTCCGAAGCTCTGCGACGCAAACTCGCTTTGGCGGTCGCGCGCTCAACCCGTTGTCTGGAGGCACGGGAGAGCCTCACCGTGCTGCGAGGTTCCGCCCAGCGACAGGAGGGTCGGTGACTTTCGCTGGGCGCTTCATCTGGGACCGCACCAAGATCTTACGGGCCCGTCGCCGCCGCTGCCGTCCCATACTGCATGGACGGGGTTGCCGGGACGCAACGTTGCCCCGCCCGTCCTCCCCTCGTGAGACACTTCCCGCCCCATGATCACCGCCGGTTCCTCCCTCCTCCACTACCGCGTTACCGAGAAACTCGGCGAGGGCGGGATGGGCGCCGTCTGGAGGGCGACCGACGCTACGCTCGACCGGGACGTCGCGATCAAGGTCCTCCCCGCTGACTTCGCAAGCGACGCCGAGCGGTTGGCGCGGTTCGAGCGAGAGGCCAAAGTCCTCGCCTCGCTGAACCACCCCAATATCGGCGCGATCTACGGCTTCCACGAGGCC
>JANMVW010000362.1:0-25548 GCA_031393555.1 Acidobacteriota bacterium | reverse complement strand
AAGATGTTGACTCCGTCGGTTCCAAACGAGCCGGGCTTGTCGCGACTCGAGCGTGTCACCCAGTCGGCCTTGCCGGTGATCGGATCGAGGGGCAGCCGGCGCAGGTACTTCACCTTCGTTCCCGGCAGATCTCCGATGTCGAACCCCTGATAGAGCCACTCGAGCTTTTCGGGGTAATGATCGACCTGGGCGTTGACTCCGTTGAGCTTCGCCCCCATGGACTGGATGTGTTCCACGTCCCACTGAAATCTGTCGATCGCGCCGCGAATCTCGCGCAGCGCTTGCCGCAGTTCGAGTTCCTTCCGGCGCTTCACCCATGTATTGGCGACCGGAAGGGCAACGGAGGCGAGCACGAGGACGATCGCCGAACAGGACACGAGTTCGATCAGGGTCAGCCCCCACTCGTTCTTGCGGCGACGCCCGTCGACCCTCATCGCGTCAAGGCGCGACGGCGACGGGGGCCGTGAGAAAGCTCGCCGGGAGGTTGCGCGCCTGAGGGTCTTTGACCGAAGCTCCCGACCAGCCGAATCCGCAGTCACCCGGGTTAATCGCATGAAACTGAAACGTCGCCAGGGTCCCGGCCCCGGACATGCCGTCTCCCGCCCCGAGGCGCGAGAGCCCGACCACGACCTCGCCACCGCCGCCCGAGTCGTTCGCCAGGAACACGGTGTTCGCGGCATCGCTTTTGAGGAACGGGCCCTGCTCCGCAGGAGGCACGAACTCCAAGACTTGCCGGTTGTAGCGGAGGTGGAACGGCACGGACCCGACATTCGTCGCGTTCTCGATGCGGACGTCCACGGTCACCCGGTCGCCGACGCGGTAAGACGGCGCCGACGGAACCAAGCGGACCGTTGCCGGCCCCGCGACCGCCGGAGGCTCTTGCGTACCGTTGTCGGTTTCCGGAGGCGCGTCGGCACTGTCCGCTTCCGCGGGAGGCTCGTTCTGCGGTGGTGGTTCTTCGGGCGGCGTCACGGTAGGAACCACCGCGGGGGCGGTCTCTGCGGGAATGAGCACCGGTGAGGGGGCTCCCGCGCGACCGCGCTCGACCACGGGCTCCGCCGCGGCTCCGCTTTCCGTAGGGGGCGCAATCGGCGGGAGGGTGGCCTTCCCGGGATCGGGGGCGATCGCCTCAGGTGCGGCGCCGTCTTCGGGATCGGCGAACGGCGACACGCCCATCACGCCGCGCACGGGGCCGCGCAGGCGCATGTTGTCCTCGGTGCCGACCCAAAGCGTCTGGAGATCATCTTCTTTGATGTCCGGAATGCGCACGATGTAGGGCGTCAGCGTCAGGACGATGTCCGTTTCCTCACGATCGGTGGTGTTCGTCGAGAAGACGTCGCCGAGTCCGGGGATGTCCGTCAGCCCCGCGATACCCGACTTCGTCGTCTTGTCATCGCGCTTGATCAGTCCCGCGAGCAGGTTGGTCTCTCCGTCCCTCAGGCGAATGGTGGTTTGGACCTGTCGCGTGCCGATGATCGGCTGCGTGACCCCCGTGCCGAGGTCCACCGCGCCGGCGAGGTTCGAGACTTCGACCTGAACCTTGAGGGAGACCTCTTTGTTGTGGTGCACGCGCGGCTCGATCTGCAGCGTAATGCCGACGTTTTGATAGGTGAACGACGTGATCGGCACGATGTTGCCGCCCACCGTCTGCGAGCTGTTGAAGGACGTATTCGGGATCGGAACCCGGTTGGCGATGACGATCTCGGCCTTTTCTCCCTCGCTGACCCGGAGCTGCGGCTGCGCGATCGTCTTGGTGTCGGAATCGCTCTTGAGGAAGTTCAGCACGACGGAAGGAATCGGTCCGAGCAACCAATTCCCCTTTTGCTTGATCGCCGACAAGGCGTTGAGAGGCAGGGACTGCTTGCCGTCCAGATACTGGAGCGACATCGACTTCGACGACAAGTCGATACCCAGGGACTTCAGCGTCTTGCGGTTGATCTCGAGCAGCTGAACATCGATGATCACCTCTCCCTTCGACTTGTCGTTCGATTCGATCAGCTTTGCCGCGATCGCGACCTTGTCGGGGGTGTCCTTGATGGAAATCGAGTTCAGCGGGTCGTTTTCCGCCACCTGCCGTGAATTCAAAAGGGTGCGGATGACCGCAACCACCTGCTTCGTATCGGCGCTCGACAGGTAGAACGTGCGAATGACCTGATCCTCGAGCTCCTGCCTTTTCTGGCGGTTGTCCGGAGCGATCAGGAGCGTGTGCTCATCGATGATCTTGTAGAAGTTCTTGGTCTGGAGCATCAGCACGTCGAGAGCCCGTTCGAGCGTGACGCTTCCGATCTCGATGGTCAGCGGCTTGTTGAGGTCGGTCTTTTCGTCGTAGATGAAGTTGATCTGCGAGGCCTTGCCGATCACATCGAAAATCTGGCCGACCGGCCTGTCGCGGAATTGCACCTGGATCGGGATGTTCGACTTCGCGGAGAGCTTGGGCGGCGCCAACGCGTCCTTTTGGGCCCGCTCCTTCAAGCGCTCCATCTCGGAGGGCTGTTCGTCACGCCGGCGGATCATGATCATCGCCTTGTCGAGTTCGTCGGCGGCGTGCTGATTTCCGGGAAACAGGAGCAGCGTCTGTTGGTATTCGGACGCCGCGAGATCCCATTGCGCGGATTTGCCGTAGCGCTTCGCCTTTTCGAAGTGCTGGGCCGACGCCTTCAGCTTCGCCCGGGTGAGCGCGATGTCATACCGCTCGTTTCCGGGCTCCAAGGCCCTCGCCTTGCTGTATTGGAGTACGGCCCGGTCCCAGTTCTCGCGGTGGGCCTCTTGTTCGGCCGTCCTGAACGCTTTCTGCGCGGCGCAGCCGGCGGACAACAACAGTCCGACCGCCAAGACCGCTCCCACGATTCGGTTCATCGTCGACACGTGCGTCTCCCGTTTCGTTTGCACTCGTCCCGCTACTTTCCGCGCATGAGCGGCAGTTCTCGCACTTGGCCCTTGAACGTAGGGTTCACGTAACTGACCACCACGGACTCGTACTTGATCTCGTCGATGCGAAATTCTCTTCTCACGATCTCACCCGCTTTGGCGACGAACGTCGCATCGTTCTCTTCAAAAGCGGCGATGCGGCCGTTGGGCGGCCCGACGAACCCCAGGAACTTGAAGGTGATCGCCGGGGGTTGCGGCGGCGGAGGCGGCAACGGATGCGCAACCAAGTAGGCTTGGCGTTCCGCCTCCTCTTTCTCCCTTTGCAACGCCGCAACGCGCGCCCTTTCTTCCGCCTCTTTCTGCGCCTTCGCGGCGGCCGCCGCCGCCGTCCGCATCTGCTTCACTTGCTCCCACGACGGCGGGCGCACCGAGTACTTGAAAAGGTCCCGGCCCGCCTGATCGTACTTGACGACCGTCCGGTCGAGAAGATCCATGTGAACGACCGGCGCCGTACCGACGGCGAGCTCTTTTTTGGCGTCGGCTCTCTTGGCGGCCGCCGCGGTGACCGCCGGCGCCTCGGTGCTCCAGGCGCGCCAGAGCCACGCGACCAACGCAACGCTCAACCCGGCGATCAAGAGCGCCTCGCGCCGTGACGGACGCCGCGCCATCAGGAGCTCCGGTCCGCGAGGATCGGCTTCTTCCCGAACTCGTCGAGATTGGCGTCCGGAGCGATGAAGTAAGTCGCCAGGGTGATGTTCAACTCGAGGACATCGGCCGATTTGCCGCTCCCGAGCGCCACCCGTTCGATCACGAGGAAGTTGTTCGAGCTCTCCACCGACTGAATGAACTTCCTCAGGTTGGAGTAGCCGCCCGACAGCGGCACCACGATCGCGAAACGCTCGAGCGCACCGTTGTCCAGCGGCTCATTCTCGTAGCGGACCCGGTCGAGGGCGATGCCGTATTCGCGCGCGAGTTTCGCGACTTCGAGTTGGACTCCGATCATCCGGCGCTGACGCGTCGAAAGGACGTCTCCGGCCAGACGCTTCATGTCATCCCGCGCCTTTTCCATCGCCTTTTGGTAGTTCTCTTTTTGGACGACCTCTTTCTCGCGGGTTTTCACCACCTGGAGCTGGGGGCTCGACAGGTCCGTCAACTGACGGTGCCGGGCGACCTTCGGACGAACGAGCAACACCGACACCATGACGTTCGCGAGGAGCAGGGTCCCGAAAACGAAAAAGACGATGCCGCTGGCCTCGCGGACGTCGAAGCGTGGGCGTCGCGCCGTCATCGCAGGCCCTCGAGCGCGGAAGGGGGAGCCTCGCCGCCCTCTTCCGCGGCTTTGCGCGCGGCGTCGAGTACGTGAGGGATCGTCGGATGCTCGCCGGTGAGTCGCCCGTCCGGATCGTAGAGAAACCGGAGCTGGAACGAGACTTCAGAGGAGCCCGGCGGCGACTCGTTGCGAACGGGCTCGACGCCGGAAAAATGAGGATCGACGATCAATGCACGCTCGAATTCCAGAAACGACTCGAAGCTCTGGGCGCGACCTTCGACATCCACCGGAACGCTCCCCTCGAACACGTCGCCACGAGAGCCGCCGGCCGCGGCCTCACGTGTCCCGTAAGCGGGGCGCACGGCCGTCATCCGCACCTCGTAGGGGACGACGTGCTCGAGCGTGTTGAACAGACGCGTCCACGAAAGCCCTCGGCGCAGGATGATGTCGTTGGCCTTGTCGGCCTGGACCTTCAGGATCTTCGAGTCGAACACGCGAATGCCCTTGACGGCGGCGTCCTCGCGTCGATCGAGCTCGCCCAACTGGCGCTCGACACTACCGAGATCCGCCTGCAACGCTTCCAACTTGCGCGTCGCGGCCATCGACGTGTGCGCGTTCCAGGCGGAAAAGGCGACGACGACGACGAGCAAAACGCTCTGCGCCGTCCAGATCGGCGTGTTGTTGCGAAACGGCCGCGACGCGACGTTCAGCTCGATCGGCTTCATTACGCCGCCGTCCTTCCGGCCGCAGCGCCCAGGGCCGGGGCCAGACGCTGGCCGTCCACCGGTTCGAATCGCTGCCCGGACGAGGTATCGAGCGCCTCTGCGGCGTCGATCGCGCGCACCGTCGGGATACCGATGCGCTCCAAAACGGGCACCACTTCGTCGAGCCCCGGCGACACGGCGCGCAGGAATACCGTTCCGACGCCCGAGCCTCCGAGCTTTTCGGCGTAGTACGAAAACGACGACGTCAACTCGCGGGCCATCACGGCGAGCCGCCCCGAGGCATCGGCTTCCTCGCCCCCAGCGTAGGTCTTGCACCGGAAGAACACGACGCGATCGCCACGCACGATCATGAGGGTGAAGTAGTTGCGCGTGCAGTTGAGCAGTGCGGCATCGGCCCCCGAGGCGACGACGTCCGCGATCCCCGGCCGCGCGAGATTGAAGAGGCTCGGCGTGCACAGATCGACGAGACCCGGCCGCGCGCCCGCCGCCTCGAAGGCCGCCTCGTACTGTTCGACCACGGACCGCAACATGACCGCGACGAGCACGTTGAGCTCGGGGCCGACGCCCGGAAGCGCCACAAACGAGATCACCGCATCCTCGAGCCGAAACGGCACCGAACGCCGCAGCTTGAAGCGGAGCATTTCGCGCAGCGCCTTCCTCGTGGCCGGCTTCTCAGGAAGCGTCACGATCGACACCTTCGCGAGGTTGTCGGGGAGGATGAGCGACACCCGGCCGGGCTTGGTCCCGCTGCGCTCGAACAGCTCCCCCGCCTGCCGGGTCAGATCGGCGAGCGATCCCAAATTGGGCTTGAAGATCGTGGTCCCCACCGCATGCTCGGGCGACTCTTGGATGCAAAACGACTCCAAGATCGGCCGCTGTCGCCTGCGGGGCGTCACGCGGACGAGGGTCAGTTGGCCACGATCGATCTCGATGGCGACCGGCGGGTACTTGGGGCGGAGATCGAGCATCGCCTCGGGGTCGAGACGCTTCAACCGCGTGAGGATCGGGTCGAGGAGGTTCATTCGACGAAGGTCACCTTGTTGATCTCGTGAAGGGAGGTCTTCCCGGCGAACACCTTGGCGAGCGCGGCCTCGCGGAGGAACGTCATGCCCTCCTCCTTCGCGGCGCGTTTGATGTCCGCCGCCGGCCGCTTCTCGAGGATCATCTCGCGAATCCGATCCGACATGTCGAGCAGTTCGGCGATTGCGGTTCGACCCGAGTAGCCCGTGCCGTTGCAGTCGATGCAGCCCTTCCCCTCGTGAAACGTGAAATCGAGGTAGCGATTGGGGTCGAGCCCCGAGGCGAGAAGCTGTTCCCGCGTCGCCTTCACCGTGCGCTTGCAACTCGAGCAGATCAGGCGGACGAGGCGCTGGGCAAGGATGCAATTCAACGCCGAGACGAAGTTGTACGGCTCGACGCCCATGTTCAGGAACCGGCCGAGCACGTCCACCACGTTATTGGCGTGGACGGTCGTGAAGACGAGGTGGCCGGTCAAGGCCGATTGGATCGCGATCTGCGCCGTTTCCGCGTCGCGGATCTCTCCGACCATGATCTTGTCGGGATCGTGGCGCAGGATCGAGCGCAAGCCGCGAGCAAAAGTGAGCCCCTTCTTCTCGTTCACCGGAATTTGCGTGATCCCCGGGAGTTGGTACTCGACCGGGTCTTCGATCGTGATGATCTTGTCCTCGTCGTTTTTGATTTCCGAGATCGCGGCGTAAAGCGTCGTCGTCTTGCCGGAGCCGGTCGGGCCGGTGACGAGCACCATGCCGTACGGCTCTTTGATGAAGCGCCGCATCCGCTGCATGTCACGGTCTTCGAATCCGCACACGTCGAGCGAAAGCGACGCGAACTCGCGATTGGTCGATTCCTTGTCGAGAATGCGGATCACACAGTCTTCGCCGTGGACCGACGGCATGATCGACACGCGAAAATCGACCGTGCGACCCTTGATGCGCAGCTTGAACCGGCCGTCCTGGGGAACGCGCTTTTCGGAGATATCGAGCTCCGACATGACCTTGATACGGGAGATGATCGTTTGGTGGAACTTCTTGTCGATCGGCTCCATCGCCTGGTACAACACGCCGTCGATCCGGTACTTGATGACGACCTCGCGGTCGCGCGTCTCGATGTGAATGTCCGAGGCGCGGCGCTGCAGGGCGTTGAATACCGTCGAATCGACCAACTTGATGATCGGCGACTGATCCGACGTGAGACGATCGATCGTGAGCGTCTCCTCGCCCGTCTCGTCGTCTTCGAGGACGATTTGAATGCGGAACTCTTCGGTCGCCTCCTCGAGAACGCGCTGCGAGGACTCGCTCTTCTTGAGGATTTCCTGAATCGCTCCAGGCGTCCCCACGACCACTTCGATCGACGTTCCCAGCAACAGCTCGAGCTCGTCGATCATGAGGACGTCGGTGGGGTCGGCCACGACGATTTGAAGTCCCGTCTCCGTGCGGTTTCTCGGCACGAAGTTGTACCGGAACATCAGGTCGACCGGAATCGAACGAAACAGCTCGGCGTCGATCTCGAAATTCGCGAGATCGACGTACTCGATCCCGATCCGTTCCGCGAGCCTCCGCGATTTGAACTCCTCGGACAGCACGTCTCCGCCGGCGTTTCCGTCGATCGTCGGAAGGGCGAGGGGGTCGCGTGCTTGGGTTTCGTCCGCCATGTCCTTCTCGTCGCCTAAAATTTCGACGTGCCGACCGCTTGAAACAGCGGCATGTAGATCGCCAGGATCATCCCGGTGACGACGACCGCCATGAAGACGAGCATCAAGGGTTCGATCATGGTCACCATCTTCGAAAGCCGGTAGTCGATCTCCTCTTCCGAGAACTCGGAAGCGTTATCGAGCATCTCGACGAGGGACCCCGTCGACTCCCCGACCTTCACCATCTCGACGGCCATCTCGCTGACGTAGCCCGTTCGCTCCAGGGACTCCCACAGCGGCTGCCCCTCGCGCACGCGCACGGTGACACCCAACAATTCTTTCTCGAAGACGTAATTGCCGACGGCGCGCGCCGCGAGCTCGAGCGAGGTCACGAGCGGTATGCCGCCGGCCAGCAGGGTCGACAGCGTTCTCGTGAAACGATTTTGCGCATAGTCGCGGATGACCCCTCCCACCAGGGGCAGTCCCATTTTCACGCGGTCGAAGCCGATCCGCCCGGCGGGCGTGCGCTTCCACCACACAAAGACCATGACGCCGCCCACGACCAGCGCCGAAAGCGGCTTCCACATGGACTGCAGGAACGTCGCGAGATTGACCAGGATTTCCGTCTGCCACGGAAGGGTCGTGCCCAGCGTCGCAAACAGGGTGGCGAACGCGGGAATGACCTTGAAGAGCATGATGACGACGATCACGATCGAGACACAGACGAGAATGGCCGGATAGATCAAGGCCCCCACGACCTTCTTCTGGATCGTCATGATGCTCCGCGTGTACGTGATGTAACGCTTGAGCACGTTTGGCAGCTCTCCCGAGCGCTCGCCCGACGCGAGGCTCGCGCCGTAGAGTTTCGGAAAGAGATCGCCTTGCGCGGTGAACGCCTCCGAAAGCGATTCCCCTCCCTTGACGCGCACCCTGATGTTCTCGAGGGCCCTTTTGAAGACCTGGTTTTTTCTCCGGTCGATCAGAATGTCCAGGCTGGTCAAGATGGGAAGGCCGGCGCGCAAGAGAGCGGAGAACTCCTGGTTGAAGAAGAGAAACTCGCGCGCGGGGATCTTCGCCCGCATGGCGAACATCCCGCCGAGCGCGGCAGAAAGCGGATTCTGACTGCGGACGTCGAGGACGAGCATGTCTTTGTCCTCGAGCTCGCGCCGGAGCGCCGCTTCGGTGTCGGCGACCACCGTGCGCTCGACGATCTCCCCGGTGGGGAGGGCCATCCGGCAAACGAATTGCGGCATCCGTTACCTCGGCCGCGCCTGAAGAGTGAGGAAGAGCGCCCGTTTCGATTCGGGATTCTGGGCCGCCCCGAGCATCAGCATCCGGCCGACCGGCAGCACCACGGCGGCCGAGTAGACGTCCTGGACTTTTTCCTTGCCGTCCGCCCCGCGGGTGACCCGCTGCAGCACGAAGTTGGTGAGCTTCACGCTTTGGTCCCGAACGGTGTCGATGTCGTAGACGACGCGATACTCCTCCGAAAGGTTGACGGTGACCCGTCCCCCCTCGGCCCCCGTCACCGCCCTTCCGCCGAGGGGCTCGTAGGCGTTCCACTTCGTGAAATCGCCGAGCGTCTCCGCAATCCCGCGTACGTCTTTCGTCATCGACGACGACGGAATGATCCGTCCGGCTTCCTGTTCCCGGCGGTCCGTTCCGAGGAACAGGCTCATCGCGATCTCGACGTTGCGCGGCGCCACATCGAAACTGGCAAGCAGCGACGCGACGCGATCGAGCACCGAGACGCGATCTTGGATCATCAACGTCTTCAGGCGGGGCTGAAGCGTCAGGCTCCCTTGCGGCGACAGCAACGGGCCGATCAATTCCGCGGAGTCGGCCAAGGACTTGAACTTGACCTCGTAGGCCCGCGCCGAGACGGGATCGGCCGTCCCCGGCGCTTCCGCCGCTGCGGCGGGCAGCCCGGCCCAAAGGCAACAGGCAAGCACGGTTGCGAGCGCGGGGCGCGTCACAGCTTGAGCTCCCCGTTGTAGACCATCACGATCTGCGTCTCGCCGACGGTCAGGTCGATCACCTGGGAGACCCCGCGGCCGGAGTCCACGGCGACGTCCGCCCGGCGGGAGGACAGAGCGAGCGGTGTCGGCGAAGCGGGCCGTTCGTGAAGCGTGGCATACCCGGTCAGAAGCGTGAGGGCGAACATCGCCGCCGCGGCGGCGCGGCGCGGCCAGGTCGAAGCCAGGGCGAGCACGCCGAACGGCTGCCGGTCGTTGCCGGCCCGGCGCGCGACCTCGCGGGAGAGATCGTCGAGAAGGACCGGAGGCAAAGGCGCCAGGGCGAGCAGGCCAAAGAGCATCGCGGGATCGTGGTCGATGACGACGCCGCGACAGGCGGGACATTCGCGCACGTGCGCGAGCAAGGCACGGCGCTCTTCCCGCGAAGCAGCCGCCAGCCGGAGGGGATCGACGTGCCCGTTCACGACGGCTCTCCGTCGTCGTCCGCGCGACGACCGCCCGTCAATCCCGGATAGTCCTTGCGGAGACCCTCGCGCAGGATGCGCCGGGCCTGCAGCAAGTGGTTGCGGACCGTCGATTCGGTCACGCCCAGAGCCCGCGCAATCTCGTCGGTCCCGAGCCCCTCGATTTCTTTGAGCACGAACGTCGCCCGCTGCCTCGGAGCCAGGCGCGCGGCCAGCCGAAAAAAAGCGCCTTGCAGTTGCCGCAGATCGAACGCCTCATCCGGGCGAAAGGACGGATCGCGCAGACGTTCTCCCGCGTCTTCCGGCAAGGCTTGGAGGATCCCTTTCGGGCCCCGTTCGCGGATGGAATCGATGGCGGCGTTCACGGTGATTCGGTACAGCCAGGTGTCGAACCTCTTCGTGAGGTCGAACCGCTGCAACACCCTCCAGAGCCGAAGAAAAACTCCCTGCGCGACATCCTTGGCGTCCTCCAGATTGCCGGTGATCTGAAAGGCCGTCCGGACGACCCGGTCGCGCTTTCTAAGGACCAGGTCCTCGAAGGCCCGCCGGTCGCCGCCCGCGGCGGCCCGGATCAGATCGGTGAGGTCCTCGTCGTCCCGCATCCTCGGCTTTCGGCTTCGGGAGGCCTCGGACCCGCTTCTGGTACGGGAGCCCCGCACCGAGCGTCTAGCCCGAGTTCGTCCCAGGCCCAATCCCGACGCAACCGCCGGAGTTTAGCAGGCGCGGACCTCTCTAGTGGATCGGCTGCAGCGGGGCGCGCTTGGCGCGGGGTTTGGCGGGCGACGAGCCGCCCACGATCACCAGGGGCTCGCGGAATGCGATCCGGAACACCTCGCGAATATCCCCGACGAACTCCAAGGTGAGGTCCTTCCTGAGGCTTTTCGGGATCTCCTCGAGGTTTTTTCGATTCGCCTCCGGGAGCAGGATCGTCGTGATCCCCGACCGGCGCGCCGCGAGGACCTTCTCCTTGATTCCGCCGACGGGCAGGACGTTGCCACGGAGGGTGATTTCTCCCGTCATGGCGAGATCGCGGCGTAGCGGGCGCTCGAGAAAGGCCGACACCATGGCGGCGGCGATCGTGATCCCCGCGGAGGGGCCGTCCTTCGGGATCGCCCCCTCGGGGACGTGGATGTGAAGATCTCGATGCTCGAAGTAGTTCGCCTCGAGCCCCAGCTCCGAGGCGTGGGCGCGCGCGAACGACAGGGCCGCCTGAGCGGATTCCTTCATGACGTCGCCGAGTTGGCCCGTCAGGATCAGGCCGCCGTGGCCCCGCATCGTCGTCGCTTCGACGAACAGGACGTCCCCCCCGGCTTCGGTCCACGCGAGGCCCGTCGCGACGCCGATCTGATCGGTCGCCAGCGCATCTTCGCGCGTCGCGGGGGCCGGGCCCAAAAAGGCCTCGAGGCTCGACGCGATGACGCGCATCTTGCCCTTGCGCCCTTCGGCCACTTGCCGGGCGACTTTGCGACAGACGGCGGCGACGTGACGCTCGAGATTTCTCAGGCCCGCCTCCCGGGTGTAGCCCGAGATCAGCGCCTTGATCGCGTTGTCTGAAAAGTCGATCTTCGAACTCTTGAGGCCGTTCTCGTCGACCTGCTTCGGCACGATGTGCCGCCGGGCGATGACGAGTTTTTCTTCTTCCGTGTAGCCGGACAGCCGGATTGTCTCCATGCGGTCCCTGAAGGCGGGGTGGATCGGGTCGAGCAGGTTGGCGTTCGCGATGAACATCACGTCCGAAAGATCCCACGGCACGCCCAGGTAGTGGTCTCGAAACGTCGCGTTTTGCTCGGGATCGAGCACTTCGAGGAGGGCCGACGACGGATCGCCCCTGAAGTCCTGACCGATCTTGTCGACCTCGTCGAGCATGAACACGGGGTTGGCCGAGCCCGCCTGGTGGATCCCCTGCACGATGCGCCCGGGCATGGCTCCCACGTAGGTTCGCCGATGGCCGCGGATCTCCGCCTCGTCCTTCACGCCACCCAAGGACAATCGAACGAATTGGCGTCCGAGCGCGCGCGCGATGGACCGACCCAGCGACGTCTTCCCCACGCCCGGGGGGCCGACGAAGCAAAGGATGGGCCCCTTGCTTTTCTTCTTGAGCTTGCGCACCGCGAGGTACTCGAGGATGCGGTCCTTGACGGGATCGAGCGCGTAGTGGTCCTCGTCGAGGATCGCGCGGGCTTTGGCCAGATCGAGGTTGTCCTTCGTCGTCTTGCCCCACGGCATGCCGAGGATCCAGTCCAGGTAGTTCCTGACCGTCGAGGCCTCGGCGGCATCCGGGTGCATCCGTTCGAGTTTCTTCAATTGCCGATCGACCTCTTCGGCCGCCTGCGGAGACAACTCGAGCTCGCGCGCCTTCTCGCGACAGCGTTCGATCTCTTCGCCGAGCTCGTTGCCTTCGCCGAGCTCGCTCATGATCGCTTTCATCTGATGCCTGAGATAGACCTCGCGCTGCGATCGGTCCATCTCGTCTTTCGCCATCGAGTCGATTTCGCGCTGCATCGAAAGCAGCGACATCTCCCTCTGGACCAGATCGTGGACGCGTTTCAAACGCTCCACGGGATCGATGATCTCGAGGACGTCTTGGGCCTCGTCGACCTTCAACTCCAGATTCGATGCCACGAGATCGGCCAAACGGCCGGGGTCTTCGAGGTTCGAAGCGATGACGAGAACTTCCGACGGGAGGCTCTTCCCGAGAGAGGACGCGCGCTCGAGCGCGCGCTTGACCGCGCGGACCAGCGCTTCCTTCTCGATGGAGGCGCCGTCGTAGGCGTGGTCGGCGATGCGCTCGATCTTGGCGGTCAGATGCGGGCGGAGCGCCGTGAACTCCTTCACGCGCGCCCGGCAAACGCCCTGCACGAGCACACGGATGCGCTCGTCGGGGAGCTTCAGCATGCGCATGATCACCGCGACCGTGCCGATGTCGTGAAGATCGCCGGCCTTGGGGTCTTCTTCGTCTTTGTCGCGCTGGGCGACGAGCAGGATCATCCGGTTTTCGGACAGCGCGCGGTCGACCGCCTGGATCGACAGCTCACGCGCGACCGATAAAGGCGCGATGATGAACGGGAAGACGACCATGTCGCGGAGCGGCAGCACCGGGAGGTCGGAGGGGATGCGGAGCTCGGCATCCACCCCAGGTTCGTTCACCGACGTCATGGCGTCGCCACCTTGATCGCGACCTCTTCGCCGCGCCTGTTGGACACCTTCGGGAACCGGAGGCGCAAAGTCCCATCCATCAACACGGCCTCGGCCTTGTGCGTGTTGACCGGAACGCCGAGGTCGATCACCCGGCGGAAGCGGCCATAGGCGCGCTCGGCGACGTGGGAGCGACCTTGGCCGTCGATCGCCGGGCGCGATTTTTCTCCGGTCAGGATGACGTCGCCACCATGCGTCGAGATCACGAGATCCTCCGCCCGCACGCCGGGCAGTTCGACGGTGACGAGCAGCGCCTCGTCGTTTTCGACGATGTCCGCGATCGGGATCCAGCTGCCGCTTTCTTTGCCGCCGGCGTCCAGATCGAGCAGATTGTCGAAGAGGCGATTGATCTCGCTTTGGATTCTCGCCACCTCGAGCATCGAGCCGAGTCCCTTCGTCATCGCGCGGTTCCTCACTTCCTCGTGTCAACCAAGTTGCGGAGCTCGGACATGAACTCCTCGACGTCCTCGAACTGCCGGTACACCGAAGCGAAGCGAACGTAGGCGACTTTGTCGAGCTCCTTGAGCCGATCCATCACGTGCTCGCCGATGGCACGCGCGGGGATCTCCCGGTCGGGCGTGTCCTGGACCACTTGCTCGATCTCGTCCACGATCGCGGAGAGCGCCTTCGCAGGCACCGGCCGTTTCTCACAGGCCCGGTGGAGGCCGACCATGAGCTTTTGACGATCGAACGGCTCGCGTCGTCCGTCCTTCTTGACGACGAAGTACGGAATCTCCTCCACGCGTTCGTACGACGTGAATCGGCGGCCGCAGGAGAGACATTCCCGACGGCGGCGGATCGCGTCTCCGGCGCCGGTCTCGCGGGAGTCGACGACCTTGTCCTTGAGATGGGCGCAAAACGGGCAAATCATCGTGCGGCCTCGCTGAGAATGTCCGCGCTTCCCAACGCTCTCACCTGTTTCCCCGCGGCGACGAGGTCCGCGAAGGAGACCCCATCAACGTAGAGGAGAACCGGCCCCAGGACCAGCACCGGCAGCACGATGGCGAGGTGCATGAGGATCCCGGCTCCGGCCGCGACGGTCGGATCGACTCCGAAAAGCGACACCAAGCCGAACTGCATGAGAGCGTGATACCCGCCGACCCCGCCCGGTGTCGGCAAAGAAACCCCCAGGGCGAGCAGCGGCAGCATCACGAGCGTATCGGAAAAGCCGATGTCGGCACCGGCCGCGCGAATCCCGATCCACGTCGCCAGCCCGATCACGAGCCACACGACCAGGCTGTACGCCACGATCGGAACGAGCCGGCGCGGAGAACGCAACGCCTCGACCCCGCGCGACAATCCCAGCGCGACCCGACCGGCCCACCTTACCGGGGTGGATCGGCGGGACATCCAACCGTCCAGCCGCCCCCCGACCGTCGAAATCGCGACCAAGACGGCGAGGCCCGAGGCGATCACCGCGAGCGCGACCGCGGCGGTCAAGCGTATGTCCCCGGCCAAGGTCGCCGACCCGGCGACAAAATGGGCATTGAGGCTCCCCACGGCAAACAGCGCAACGATGGCGACACCATCGAGCAAGCGATCGGCCAAAACGGTGCCGAGGCATGGGCCGAGGGGAAGGTCTTCACGAGCCGAAAGGAGCGCCGGACGTACCAATTCGCCGACTCGACCGGGCACGACCAGCGTCGTCATGAAACCAAGGATCACCGCGGAGAACATCGGCCGGAACGGTACCCGTGGGCGCACGGGGCTGAGCAGCCAGCCCCAGCGCAGCACCCGAAAACCGTTGTGCGCGAGATTGAGAAACGCCGCCGCGGCCAGCGCGGGCCACGAGGCGCGCATTAGCGCCGCGGAGAGGGCCTGGGGGTCTTTGTCGTGAAAAACCCAGTAAAGGAGGAGGACCGCAAAAAGCAGACCCCCGATCCCTTGCAGCACCGATTTCATGGCGGCGCCAATCTAGGGCACTGTCCCCCCTAGGTCAATCGAATAGGACCGCATCTTCGCGACGAAAGGACTCATCCTCGGCTCAATAATGCGCATCCTTACGTCGAAGGCGCCGATCAAGTGACATCGGGTGGCGGTTGAGCGCGCACCCGCAGGGTCTCGAATCGCTTGAGAACGACCCGTCCGGGGGGCCCACCTTTGGCGCGCCGAACGTTTTTTCGCCGAGTCCAGTGCACGTCGGCGCCGGCCTCGGATCGCGCGTCGCTGAACCACAGCGCAAAACGGGCCGCTTCGGCCAGCGTCGCCGCGGGAACCACGGCGCACCGCTCCGGGTTTCTGATAACCACGTGAGCTCCGGAAACCCCGGCTGCGTGCAGCCAGATGTCATCGGGCGAGGCGATCTTGAAGGTCAGCCGGTCGTTGTCGCGGCTGGTGCGACCGATCAGAATCGTCCATCCGTCCGTGCTGGAGATCATGCGCACGCCCTCGAGTTTCGGCGCGGCGACGCGCGCCGCAGCGCGCGCGGCCCGGGTCGGTCCGAAAAGACCCACCGCGAGCCCTTCCTTCCTCATTTCGCCTTCGAGCGACGCCGCGCCCCCCTCGTCGATCGTGAGACCGTGAACGACGAGTAGAGCCTCGAGCCGGGACGCGCGGCGCGAGAGCGCCTCCGCCCGGGCCCCAGCCGACTCGAGGCCTCGACGGGAGCGGCGTTGGGCTCCAAACAGATCATCGGCGACCTGCGCCAGGGATTTGTGCGGCGGCGCCGGTATCGAGATCTCGCGACCTTCCGGGTCGTACGGATCGGAGACAACCACCATGTCTCCGGAGCGCCGAGCGAAACTCAGGCTCGCCAGGAGCGCCTCCGCCATGCGCCGGTAGCGCTCGGGATCGGCAAACGACCTCAGACCCTCACGGACTTTGCTTTCGGCCGACCGAGCGCGGTCGAGTTCGTTCCGCAAGATTCCGCCGAGCGCCGCGATTCTCGCTTGAACCCGCTCTTGCGCGTCGCGCGCCTCGTAAAACATCCCCGCCGTCGCCCCGGGAGTCGACCCGCTGACGAGCCGTCGGGCCGGCGGCGCAGGGTCAGGCCGCCAAGGGAGGAGTCGAGCGGAGGACTCGATCAGCACCTCGGCGGCGCCGAGCCGGACCGAGTCGAGACGACCGCGAAGCACCAGCCCGAGCGGCCTGCCGGTCGCGGCGTGCTCGGAAACGGCGAGTTCGATGCCAACGGCCGACAGGCCGGCGCAGCAACGCATGAGGCTCTCCGCGGGTGCCTCCCCCAGCGCGGCCCCGCCCGACAAAGCGGCGTCGATCGCTTCCGGGTCCGCGCGAAAGGGGTCGAGGCGTCCCGCGGGAAAGCCGCGTCCCTCATAAGTGCGGCCGGGCGTCAGCCGCTCCTGCGCGCCTTTCGGCCGGCGAAGCGACGCGTCGACCGTGCCGCCTTCGCCGAGAAGAACAAGGTTCGCGTGGTGGGGCACCAACTCGATCGCAAGCCCCTTCCCGTCTCCGAAGTCCAGAACGAGGGTCCGGTCGGCGGGGTCCTTGCAGATACCGTCGACCAGCCGACCCTCGAGGGCATCGACGACCTCTCCGACAAAGCGGTCGGGTGACCAGCGCGGACCTTCCCAGCGCCGTACGGCCTCGCCGATCCACGGCTGACGAGGGTCGACACAGACGAGAAGGACAAGGTCGCCTCGCTCGGAGGCGAAGGAAAAACGGAATCTATCCGAGCTTTCTTGCTGGAGCGAGACGAGCCGCATCCCTACGAGGGTTGCGGACCACCGAACGGAAAGGCTCGTGAGCACGAGGTTGTCGATCGGCCCACCCGCTCAACCGGAAGTTCGATCAGTGAGCGACCCGGACCTTCGCACCCTTGACGGAATCCGCCAAGGCGCTGTCGATCTCGATTTCGACCTTTTCGGGGGTCTTGTTGCCAGCCTCAGCCAGCTCCGAAACGAGCAGAAACCTGGCCCGGTCGAGCATCTTGCGCTCGCGGTAGGACAGGGGCTTGATTTCGGCCAGGATCGTCAAACTCTTCAGAACCTGAGCCACCGCACGGATGTCCCCGGTTCGCATTTTTTCTGAATTCGCCTGGAAGCGTCCCTTCCAGTCGTCGTAGGTGGCGACCTCCCCGGTCCGCAGCACATCCATGACCCGCACAACCTCGCGCTTGGTCAGGACTTTACGCAGCCCCACGGCGATCGTGTTTCCAACGGGAACCATCACCGTACTGTCGGTCGAAATGATCCGGAGGCAGTAGAAGGACGCAACCATGTCCCCGACAGCCTTCTTCATGACCTGTTCGATGACACCCACGCCGTGGTTGGGATAGACGACCTTGTCGCCGACCTTGAAATCCAAGCTGGGCCTCCTCAAATTGAGGTGGCATAGTAGCTGAAACGAACTGAATCGGCAAGACTTCCGCCCAATCACTTCCGCCCAATCACCCCCGTGCGCTTGACAGCGGACGTGCGCGAAAGATACGCTCCGCCGCCGCCGCGCCGGAGTGGCGGAATGGCAGACGCAGGGGACTCAAAATCCCCCGTTCGCAAGGGCGTGTGGGTTCGACTCCCACCTCCGGCACCATCGAGGACCCCCATGAGTGCGCCTCCCGTTGTGGACGAGACCTGGCGTCTGGAAGACCTCTTCCCGTCCGATGACTCGTTCTGGAGCGAAAAGCGGCGAGTGGACAAGGCGCTTCCCGGCTTGGCTCGCTTTGCGGGCCAACTTGGGCTCTCCTCGCTGATCCTGGCAGAGGCGCTCGAAGCGATCTCAACCGAATCGAAGGCGCTTGCCCGGCTTCACGCTTACGCCTCGATGAAGTCGGACGGCGACTTGAGAGTCGCGCCGCACCAGGGGATGCGCCAAGAGGTGGAGCTCGCCCATACGGAGATCTCGCGGCGGATCGCCTACCTTCGACCCGAGATTCTGGCGCTTGTGGACGGCGTGGTCGAAGCATTCCTGGCTGAGGAGCCACGCCTGGCTCCATTCGCCCCGTTCCTCAAAAACCTTTTGCGGCAGAAAGAACACGTGCTCTCCCCCGCCGAGGAGAATCTCCTCGCCGAAGCCGGACTCGTTCTCGGCGGCTCGAGTCAGATCTTCGGACTTCTCAACAATGCGGAGATGCCGCGGGAGACCGTCGAGCTCGAGGGCGGCCAGAAGGTCACCCTGACGCCTGCCGTGTTTTCGCTCGTGCGGACGACGGGAGTCCGCGCCGATCGGGAAAAGGCGACCCGCGCCTATTTTTCGGGCTATCGCGCTTTCGAGGGCACCTACGGATCCAACCTCTTCGAGTGCCTCAAAACCCATGTGTTCCGTTCGCGCGTCCGCCGTTACGATTCGTGCCTGAGCGCGGCCCTCGACGGCGATAACGTCCCCGTCCGCGTCTACACGAATCTGATCGAGCAAGTCCGTCACAACCTGCCTTCGCTGCACAGATACTCGAGGCTGCGCGCGAAGGCGCTCGGGCTCTCCACGCTGACCTACTTCGACCTACACTGCCCACTCGGCACGGGGCCGAAGCGCGACTACGGCGTGGAGGGGGCGAAGCGCTTGGTGCTCGACGCGATGGCGCCGTTGGGAGCAGGCTACACCGACGCTCTCAACGAGTCGTTCGAACGACGGTGGATCGACTGGCACCCCGGTCCCGGCAAGCGCTCGGGGGCGTATGCCTCGGGGGCCGCCTACGACGTCCACCCGTACATCTTGCTCAACTTCAACGGAGACTTCGACAGCGTGAGCACGCTCGCCCACGAAGCGGGCCACGCCATGCACTCCCATTTCAGCAATCGTACACAGCCGTATCCGTGCGCGGACTACAGCATTTTCGTGGCCGAAGTCGCCTCGACGTTCAACGAGGCGCTGCTCATCGAGCGGCTGCTCGCTTTGGCCTCCGATCGCCAGGAAAAGATCTTCCTCCTCGGTCACTGGCTCGACGGAATCCGCGCGACGCTGTTCCGGCAAACGTTCTTTGCTGAATTCGAGCTCGCGATCCACCGTCACTCCGAGCGCGGCGAGGCTCTCACGGGAGAGGCGCTATCGAAGCTCTACCTCGAGCTGCTGCGCGACTATCAGGGGCACGCCACCGGGGCCTGCGTCGTCGACGATCTCTTTGCGATCGAGTGGGCCTGCGTACCGCATTTCTATTACGATTTCTACGTCTATCAGTACGCGACGGGAATCGTCGCTGCCAACAGCCTGGCCGGCGACGTCCTCAACGGAAGAGACGCCGCGCGGGACCGGTACGCGCGATTCCTCGAATCCGGGGGCTCGGACTATCCGCTCGAGATCCTGCGGCGCGCTGGGGTCGATCTCGAGTCACCCACTCCGTACGAGGCGACCTTTCGGGCTATGGACGCGAAGCTCGACGCGTTGGAAGCCCTGCTAGACGCCTGAGGCGCACAGCCAAGCCCAGTTCGCCGCGAAGGCCAAGGCCACCGCGGCAATCCACCGGGGCCTCCCGCGCGCTGCGACGAACGGCCTTTGTCCTCCGCACGCCAGCCAGACGGGGGCCAGGACCCCACCCAGCACGAACGCCACCGCGGCGCACGCGGCGAGCGGATTGAAAGCGAGAGCACCCGCGAGATCGGCGTGCAGTAGTCTCACGATCGCCCGCGTCGTTCCGCAACCCGGACAAGGCCAACCTGCCCAGGCTCGCCAAAGGCAGGGCGGCATCGATCCGGCCACCGCGATCCAGAGCGGGCGCAAGAGAACGGCCAACCCAGCGCAGACCGCCCACAAGACCGCGACTTGGCGATCCTCGCGATCGGGAGGCCGCCAGGTCACTTGAACTGTTGAAACGCCTGCGCGATCGCCGCGCCGAAAGCGATGGCCCCGACGACGAAGCACACGCAGCACAAAACCAGCGGCAGGATAACCGCGAGCGCCGCCTTCCAGATGTCCGTCTTGTGAACCCGCGCGAGGCCGACGGTCTCCAGGATCAATCGCCACACGAAGCCGATCAACCCGCCGATCCCGGGAAGAACGACGGCCAATTGCGTGGTTTGCGCGTAACACATCACCCGAAGCGTCGCGGCGAATCCCCGGTTCGCCCCACCGAGGAGCGTCAGCATGAGGTGGACGATCGCGCTCCACACGAACAGAACAATCAGCGCGACGAGCGGCGTCACGACGAGCCCCACGACGATCTGGATCGAGCCGGGCTTTTGCATGAACGGCGCGAACTGCTCGAACCGGGAACCCGCGAGCGACCGGGCGACGCCCAGGAAAAAGTCGAAGAACAAGAAGCTCCAGATCTGACTGATGCAGGCTCCCAGGAGCGCCCAACTGACGAAATACGCGATCGGACGAACCAGATCGACGGTCAGGCTCATCTGGGCGAAGGCCTCGAGCGGACTCGTGATGATCCGAGCGGCCGTGGGGAAGAACGACCCGGCTCCCGCGTCGGGCTGCTCCCACGGGAGCCCCGCCGAGGGAGCGGGCGAAAGAGGTGCTGGGTCCAAGGGGGGTATCTCGCTCACTGGGAGTCCTCCGCGTTGGCGCTCAGTCTACCAGCGGCAACGCGAAAAGTGACCCGCTTCCATCGAACGAGCGCCCCGGCGAGCTCGACGCGCGACGGCCGCGCCAGATCGACGAGCCCCGGCTCCTCGAGCCGGTCGATCATCGTCCCCGCCGTCGCCGCTTCAAGCGCGTCCAACACCTCCTCGACCGGCCGCCACGCCGACGCTTCGGAGGCCGCACGCTTCAGAAGGGCCGCGATCGTTCGCAGCCGCGCGGGGTCCCCGACGAGCGTCGTGTCCTTGAGATCGACGAGGTCTTCGCCGACACGCACGCCGCGTCCTCCCCAGGCCGCGACCTTGAGGTGACTCGGAGCACCGTCCGTCAGAATGCGCATCGAGCGCGTGGTCGGGAGGACGGCTATCGGGCGGGCTTTCACTCCCGGCTGTTGGGAGGTTGCCCTTTTCGCCCCCCGGACGGCGGCGGTGGCATCCTCGATGCGGTCATCGCGAAGGATGAAAAGAGTGTCGGCGGCGTCGCACAGGCCCGAGACCGCGCGAGCGGCGATCAGAAACGACAAGCCCCATCGATCGCGCAACTCGCCGAGCCGTTCGGCCAGGGGGTAAAGCGGGGGTGGGTCGCCGAGGGCGCCCAGCATGCGGGCGTCCCATCCGAACGCTCCGGCGGGGGTTTCGTCCTCGTCGAGGACGAGAATCCTCGCCCCCGCCTCGACCGCCTCGACCAAACAGGCCGCCACCGCGAGAGGCGCGGGCGCATCCTCGGTCGTATGGAACTCGGGGTTGGGTACCTCGGGGCACGCCCGCACGAACGCCCGGACGTCGAGCGGACCGAAGGCTCGACGCGAGGCCTGAAGCGTCGCGACGGGGCCCCCGAGGATCGCCGGCGCGCCCTGAGCGGAGCCCGTCTCGGCGACCAGCTCGCGCAGCCATGCTCCGGCGCCCGAAACTCCAGGGGTCACGAAGAGCGTAATCCCGGTCGGGATGGCGAGGCCCGCGACCGGACCGAATGGCGTCTCGATCGTCGCGCACGATTCCGGCGAAACGCTTCGGCCGTGCAGCGCCGCCGCGGGCACGAGAGCCGCGAGGCCCCTGCTCGAAAGCACGCCGGCCGCGGCGCGCCGCTGTGTGAGCGCCTCGACTTGGGCCTTGACCTCATCCACCCGTCGTAGTGAAAACAACAACGCGGCCATTCCCACGCGGGGGAGATGCTCGAACACGATCGCTTCCGCCTGCTGCCCCCGAACGCGACGGTCCGCGGCGGGGAGATCGAACGCCAGAGACAGGTCGAGCCGCTCGTCCCCCACCCGTGCGTGCGTTCGTTCGGCAAGCTCTTGGCCCGGCCGATCGATCCACACGCGCCCCGAGCCCGGAGCCGATGCGGCCGACGGGCCGTTCAACTCGTCGATAGCCCGCGCCGCGGCGCGCACGATGGAATCCTCGATCACCAGGCGCGCGACGTCACCGCGCGACCACTCCCCCGACAGGCCCGCGCCCACGCGATCGATCGACAGGCGCAACCGCGCAGGCCCGCCCAGAGCATCCGGCGGGACCGACAGGACGGTCAGGCGAAAATCCCCCAGCTCGTGCTCTCCCAGAACCCGGCGATAGGCCTGGAACGGACCGCCGTCGATCGTGCGTAGGAGTCCGCGCAAACCAATGCCGGGAGGGCGAGGCTCGGCTTGTGGCGCCGGCGGCGTGATCGTACGGCCGCGCGACGGCCGGGCTCCTTGGGTTCGATAACGGGAGAAACGATCGGGTGGGGGCATGCGGCCGAGGATAGCACCCGCACTGCAGGAGCCCCTTCAGGCTGAAAGCGGCAGTGGCGCAAATCCGATGGCATCGGCGGCGACGAGGTGGAACCGGATCCCGTCCCGTTCTCCCTGCACGCCCAACGCGTGGTCGGCGCCGTGAAGATGCCCGTATACGCACGTGCCCACCCCTCCCGTTTTGAGCACGGAAACGACTTCGGTGGGACCGCGACCTTCGATCCAAGGCGGGTAGTGGAGCATCGCCACCCGCGGGCTCCCGCGATCGAAGCGCCGATCCGCGTCCATGATCGACAGGCGCAGGCGCTCGAGTTCTCGGGCGAAGATCGCCGCGTCGCCGGGAAGGGCCAAGGGATCATCGGGCGCGGTCCAGCCGCGGGCTCCGACGAACACCAGGCCATCGATTTCAAACGCATCGTTTTGCAGGGCGTGGCACCCGCCGGGAAGCGCCCGCCTCACTTTGGCGATGCTCGTCCACCAACCATCGTGATTGCCGCGCAGCAGCAACTTCACACCGGGCCGCGCGCCGATCCACGCGAGATCGGCGCCGGCCTCCTCCAGATCGCGGGCCCACGAAACGTCCCCGGGGACGAGGACCGTGTCGCCGGGCGCGACCGCGGCGTCCCAGGCCGCGGCGATTCGATGCGGGTGGTCCTTCCATTGCGCACCGAAGACGTCCATCGGCTTGGTTCCCGACGACGACAAATGAAGGTCGGCGATCGCGAAGAGGCGGGCCATGGGCCGATGCTAGCAGGCTCCGAACAACGAAGGCCGTTCGACGGCGCGATGGGCTCCCCGTATCATGCGACGCCGAGTCCTTGGAGATCCCGCCATGTGGCTTTCTCGAGCAGGCCTGTTGATCCTCGCCCTTGTCCCGCTGCTTTTGGGCGCGGCCCCGGACGCCACGCCGGACGCTCCCCCGACGGAGTTGCACCGCGGCATCGAGTACCGTGGCGCCGCCGGTTTTTTTTCCCTCGGAACGATGACCGTCGTCTACCCAGCCGCGGCCGGTGAGACCGTCGAACTCAACCGGCGCTCGGCGGAGGCGCGGGCGCGGTGGCTCGCGGCGGTTTACAAGAACAAGGTCGAGGTCGTCGCCGACGATCAACTGACCGAAGAACAGAGGAAGGGAAACCTCCTCCTCCTCGGTTGGAACAACCGGTTTTTCGGCCCGCCTGGACCCGCCCGCCCTTACACCCACGGCACGGAAGGCACTGAGTTTTTGGGCCTTCGCGAGGTCGACAAGAGCATGGATCTACTCCTCTTCCACAGGAACCCTCTCAACTGGTCGTCCTACATCCTATTCTGGTCGCGTATCGACCCCGAACGCGATCGCTTTCAGGTGTTGCCTCGGGTCGGATCGGACTGGGCGATGTACCACGATTTCGGCGCGACCCGGCAGGGCATGTTCGTGCCCGCCCGCGAGTGGCCCCCGGCGCGCGACAAGCTCGCGGAATCGGACCGTTCCAAAGCGGCCGTCATACGGCCCGGTGGCACCGCGATCTTCGACTCCGAGCACTACCAGGTGATCTACGATCGAGAGCAGTTCCAAGCCGCCGAAGTGAGCGTCATCGCGCAAGCGCGGGAGACGGCGCTCGGCAAAGCGATCGTCGCGATCGGCCCGGCTCCGGAGAAGTTCCGCATCCAGCTGTTCGTCTATAAAGACGAAACGGACAAACAGGAAGCCACCGGCGTCCCCGATCCGACGCACGCGCTCGCGGCCAACCGGGAGATGCACGCCATCCGGGCCTTCGCCCTGTCTCCGTCGCCGCGCGAAGAAATTCACATCCTCGCGCGCCACGCTTATGGACCGAGCTATCTCACGTCCATCCGCGACGGTCTGGCGTTGTCCAGCGAGAACGTTTTTCGCGGACAGGACATGGCAACGTATGCGGCGCGGCTGCGCGCAGCCAACAAACTCCCCGAGATCGCCGACCTCCTCGATGAAGAGCGCTTTCGGGCTCTGCCCCCGGAGATCGGAGCGGCGTCGGCGGGCGTCTTCATGACCTGGCTTCGCCAGACTTACGGACCGGCCGCCATCAAGAAGGTCTACGGCCTCAGCAGCGGAGGTGCGGGCGCGATGGCGACCTCCCTGGGAACGACCGTGGAGGCTCTGTCGGCCTCGTTCACGGCGTGGGCGGATGCGAAAGTCGCCGCACGCAAGCATGAGCTCGACTTCGCCGAGGCCGAGTCGGAAGCGCAACGGCTCCACGCGGCCAGCGACTGGAACGGAATGGTGGTCGCCCTGCGCAAGGCGCTCCAGTCGAAACCCGGGGACCCGCAGACTCTCTTCAACCTCGCTTCGGCCCAGATGCGCGCCGGGGATCTGAAAGGCGCGGAAGAGTCGATCAAGACGATCCTCGCCGGCCCGCTCGCCCCGGGCGACTCTCGGTTCCGCAGCTTCGGCCATTACCAACTCGGTCGTGTGTACGACCTGGCCGGGCGCCGCGCCGAGGCGGTCGCGGAGTACGACGCCGTCCTGGCGCTTCCCGACGATCACGGCGCGCACGCCTTGGCGCTCGAACGCAAGGCTTCCCCCGCGACGCGTGCTCAACTGGATTGAGTGTTGCGTCGCGTCCGGCGCGGCGCCTGCGGGGGCGGCTAGGCGGCTTCGCGAGCCGTCGGCAAGACGAGCGTGAACGTCGCGCCCTTGCCCGCATCCGACCGATACCAAACGCTTCCGCCGTGAGCCTCCGCGATCATGCGCACGAGGGGCAGGCCGAGTCCCGAGCCACCCGGCTTGGTGGTCACGCGCGTGTCGAACAGATGCTCCGCGAGTCCTTGGGGAAGCCCCGGCCCCGTATCGGTGACGCTCACGCGAACCAACCCGTCGGAGCAGGAGGTGTGCAGTTCGACCCGCCCGCCCTGCGGCATCGCCTGAATCGCGTTGAGCACGAGGTTGAGCACCGCCTGCTGCAGTCGATCGGGCACACCGAAAACCGGCGGCAGATCCACCTGCCGCTCGAACTTGATCTCCACGCGCGCCTTCATCGCCGCATAGGCGAGGAGCTGGATCACGCGGCGACAGACCTCGTGAACGTCGACGAACACCGGCTCCGGCGCCGACCGTAAGAGCCCAAGGTAGTTGTTCAGCAGATCGGTCAACCGCCGCGTCTCTTCCTGAATTGTCCCCAGCGAGTCGGTCATCGCCTGAATCGCGGGAAGGGTCATGGGCTGGCCGACATACTGCTGGACGACCCCTGCGTTCAAGCCGATCGAATGGAGCGGATTCCGGATCTCATGGGCGAGGCTTCC
>JANMVW010000418.1:0-13693 GCA_031393555.1 Acidobacteriota bacterium | reverse complement strand
GACGAAGCGAAGCGATTCGCGCCGAAACTCCGCACTCTCGACTACCCCGGGATCGAGCGCAGCGCGACGGACCTTGCGAGGGGCTCGTACGATCTCGTTCTGACGACCTACGGAACGCTGCGCCGCGACGCCGCGACGCTGTCTCAGGTTCCGTTCGATTACGTCATCCTGGACGAGTCCCTCGCAAGGTCCGTCGCGCTGCGCTCGATCCCGGTGTAGTCGAGAGTGCGGAGTTTCGGCGCGAATCGCTTCGCTTCGTCGAGCCAATTAAAAACGACGGACCGGGGGGCGACGACGAGCGACGTCCTCGGCGCGTCGCCTCGGTCGCCGCCGCGGGAAACGAGCAGTGCCAAGACTTGGACGGTCTTCCCGAGACCCATGTCGTCGGCAAGGCAGCCGCCGAAACCGAACTCGCGCAGGAACCGGAACCAACCGAGGCCGTCCCGCTGGTAGCCGCGCAGCTCGCCGCGAAACTCGGGCGGTTCGGAGAGCGGCGCGATGCCCTCGAAGCTCGACAGCTTCCTTCGCGCCTCTTCGAAAATCGCGTCGGTGGCCACTTCGGGAAGCGTGGCGACCAGCGCGTCGAGGAGGCCGGCTTGGTGCATGGAGAATCGGACGGCGCCGCCGCCGGCGTGGCCCAGGCCCGCGAGTGGAGCCACGCGCGCGAGCCACGCCTCGGGGAGGATGCCCATGGAGCCGTCGCCCAACTTGACGAAGCCCTCTCCCTTTCGCGCCGCGGCGAGCAGCTGCGGCAGCGGCACCTCGATCCCATTGAATGTTGCTCCGCCCTTCAGCTCGAACCAGTCTTCACCCGAAACCACCCGAAGCCGCGACGACGAAGCCTGCCGGTAGAGCGTGCCCTCGGCTTCGACCTGCCAACCCAAAGCGACGAGCGCGGGCACGACTTTCGAGAGCAGTGCGGAAGGCAGCTGCCAAGCCCCGTCGACATCCGCAGCGCCTCGGAACCGAAAGCCCAGTCGTACCAGCTGATTCCGCGCCGCGCTTTCCGCTTCTCGATCCCTGGGCACGATCACCCGCCTGACCTCGTCGAAGAGTCTCGTCCGGGCGTCGAACGCGTCGATCTCGATGGCGTCGTACCGGAAGGAGAGCTCGACGTCGAGCCCGTCTTTGTGTCCGTCTCGTCGCGGGCGCCTGATCCTCACGGTGGGGACGGGCGTTTCGGCGATCTCGTCGAACCGGAGGGCGTCCGGAACCTTGACCTCCGCTCCGGAAACGAACTCGAGCGTGTGGGCCACCAACCGCGGACCGTCGTCGACGGGAGCGACGATCTTGCCGTGCTCCCGAAGCAGCGCGATGACCGGGAAAGCCGCATCGGATTCGATTCGGCCGGCGACGCCGTTGTGGAAGAAGTGGCCGGAGGAGAGGAAGAGATCGACGTCGGTGATCGGAAGTGCGACGTTCTCGCGCGCCATCGCGCCGTCCAAGATCCACTGTCCGGACCGATCGTCCGCGACGATCTCGAGCACGGTCCGCCACGGCGGATCGAAGTCGCACCGGAGCAATGGCCCCTCCTCGGCGCCGTATCGCGCGCGGACGAAACAGCGTCCGGTGGCGGCGAGCGCCGGGAGGAGGAAGGGAATCGTGTCTTTCGAGAGAACAGCGGGGTTCCCCACCTTCTCGTCTTCCCGCGCCGTGGCGAACCCCCAGTCGCGCGACTCGCTGCCTCGAAGCAGGGCGAAGACCCGGCGGTCGTGCTCATCCGGGAGCCGTTCCGCGTCACCGAAGTCGATGCTCAGGGGCTTTTCCGCCCCCCACGTCTCGTCCTTCTTCCGGTCGCGGCGCTTGAGCTCGACGACGAGCGTCCCGCGCTCGAGCGCGACGTCCAGGTGGATGACGTAGCGAAGCTCGCTGCGTGCCGGGTCGAGATCCTGCACCTGCGACGCGGCCGGAAGAGACGACGCGAGATGGCGCATGAGCGACAGCCAATCGGGCCGTCGTCCCGGTGACGCCGCTGCCGACAGCGGACCCGGTCCCCCGTCGCCGAAGCTCTGGGCTTCGGTGACGAGCGGATCGGGCTCGAGCGTGAGAACGCGCTCGCTCGCCGCGAGCACCCGGGAGCGCTCGCAGTCGAGGACCGCCGCCCAGACATGCTTGCAGGCCTCTTCGCGATCGACGAAGTAGGGGCAGGTGCAGGCGCAGTAGAGAACGTCGTGTTCGATCGACAGCGTGACGGCGTACTGCCTCGTGCCGCGAACGATGTAGTCGACCGACTCGCCGTCCGACTGGGTGACGCGCGCCCGCCCCTGGCGGAAGTAGTCGAGGCCGCGCCTCCGAGCACGATCGGAGACGCCAACGGCGAGCCGCGATGAGAGGGACATGAGGCGACTCCGCGTGGGACCCGTGGGACCAGAAGACGGCCAGGATAGCAGGCGGAAGATGGGGACCGGCATCGAAGCGCATCGTGTACGCACGCCTGAAGCCGCGGCAAGCAGCCGGGCCGCTCGCGACAATCGCGCCGGGGAGGTCCAGGATCCCGTACGGTTCCGCGAGAGACCCGACCGCTACTGGGTTATGGACCGCATCGCGGCGGGTTGCGCGTTGACGTCGTCGATTCTGCGGACGCGAGATCCGCAGCAAGGTGCCGCGTGCCTGTGGCAGGAAACTGGTTCCGCAGCAAGGCGGCGAAGGAATAGCGAGGATTCGAGGCGGCTATCAACGTGGCGGAGAAATAACCGTCGAATTAGTGTTGGCGCCAATCCGGAGGATCCGCGATGGTCGAGATCAGCATTCACGGCGACCGAGCACGATTTGTGGTGGAGGGCTGGGATAAATTCTGGGCGCTCAGGAGCCAGCTCGAGATTCCGCTGGCGCACATACGCAGCGTCCGCGTTGATCCGGAGCCGGCGCGCGGTTGGTGGCATGGTTTGAAACTGGCGGGCACCGGGATCCCCGGCGTCTTGACGGCGGGCACGTTCCACCAGCATGGGGGTGCCGTCTTCTACGATGTTCACGATCCCGAGCGTACGATCGTGCTGGAGCTCGACCACGAGAATTACAAGAGATTGGTCATCGAAGTCTCCTCCCCGGAGGCGGCCGTCGCCCTCGTGTCCGAGGCGTTGCGTCGGGCGTAGCGCATTACGACCCGAGGTAGCGTTGCGACGCCTCGGGCGCAGTCCCGGCTTGACGTTCCGACGGTCGTCCTCTACGTTAGGTGCAGGTTCCGGTCGGCATCCTCTCGTACAGAAACGAAAGTGTGATGCGCCTAAGCTGATTGCGCGCTGGGCGCTCTTGTCTGACCCGTTGGATCGGGTTGGCGGCCGGAACCCGGAAACGGCGCCCCCATTGGAGGGTGTCAGGAGTTCGAGCATGGGTACCAGACTGTATGTCGGCAATCTCCCTTTCACTGCGGACGAAACTCAGATCCGCGATCTCTTCTCCCAGAGTGGGCGCACGGTCTCCGAGGTCAAGCTCGTGACCGATCGCGACACGGGTCGCCCTCGCGGATTCGGATTCGTCGAGATGGGCAGTTCGGAGGACGCTGATGGCGCCATCCGCGATCACAACGGCCGCGATTTCGGCGGCCGCGCCCTGACCGTGAACGAGGCCAAAGAGCGCACCGCCGGTGGCGGCGGTGGCGGCGGCGGGTTCGGCGGGGGTTACGGCGGCGGTGGCGGCGGCGGGAATCGTCGCTACTAGTCTCCGCAGTTCGCGAGCATTCCCTTACGGGCACCGCTTCCGCGGTGCCCGTTTTTTTTGGGTTCGTCTCCCGATCGCCGCCGCAAGCTCGGCACCGGAAGAAGGCCGAGGCTACTTCTTCGACGTCTCGACCGGCTTCATGTCCCACTTCGCGTCGGCGGTCAGGTAGATGAGGCATTCCGAGCCCGCTTCGCACTTCGTGACGTGCTTGTAGGTGTTGGGCTGCTCGTAGTACGAGCCGGCCGGGAACTTCATCTCTTTCCCGTCCGCCGAGACCATCACCATCGTTCCCGAGAGCACGACGATCCGGGTGTTCGCTGTGTGGGTATGCAGCGGGGCGGCGAATCCCGGGTTGAACTTGTGGAACGCGCCATGCGGCCCCTTGTCCGGATCGCCCCACGCAACGGCGGTCCACACGCCGGGCGCGCTGGCGTTGGGGACCCATTTCATCTGCTCCGGCGTCATGGTGACCGGCGTCTTGGGCTTGTTCGCCGCCTTGGCTTCGCCGCCGTTAAAGGCTGCGACGGACAAGGCGATTCCCATCGCGGAGACAAGAGCGATCGTCTTGATTGGACTCATTTCGTTCCTCCAGTTAAGGACGTGGTTAGGCTCGCGACAGCGCGGCCGGTATCGAGTGACGGCACCACACTACGCTAGTTCGCCGGTTCGGTGCACGGTTTCGCTAGGCGGCAAGCTGGCGCATGGATGCCCGAGTTTCACCGTCCACACAAATGGGAAACCGTACGACTTCCACAGCGTAGAACAACGATGAGGGGGGGCTTCATGCGCACGCTTCGGTCGATCAGGTTCCTGTTCACGGCTCCGCTCATTCTCGCGCTCTTGGTGGTCATCAACTGGATGACCTCGCCGGGGAAATGGTGGGTCCAGTGGGCCGCGCTCGGGATCGGAATCGCCTGGGTCCTGGCGCTTTTTCGCGTCGTGAGGGCGATCGTTTTGGTTGGCGGGCTCGCGGCGCTCGGGGCGTGGCTGACCCGGCGATCCCGGGCTGGGAGCAACTCACCTCCGTCGTTTTAGGACGGTCGTTTTTGGTGTTACGGCACGGGCTAGACGCACGGGAGACAGTCGAGGATCTCGATCCGCACTTCCTTGCCGGCCATGATGTTGACCGTCGTGTCGATGTACAACCGCGGCGGGCCGCCTCGATTGATGTCGTACGCGCGCACGGTGTACCGGCCTGCCGGCAGGTCGAACGTCGCGTAACCCGATCCGTCGGTCTTTCCCGCCAGATTGACTTCCAACACCTCGACCCGTTTGTCGGGCACGCCCTGACCGTCCCAGACGACACGGACGACCAGCGTGCCCGACTTTGACGCTACGATCGGTCCGCCGGAATCGGACGGTTGTACGGGGGAAGTCGCTTCCTGGCACGAGGCCATCGACAACACCGCGCAGATCATGGGGACCAGGGTGGCCAGTCGCATCGTGAACCCTCCTAGGCCGCGAGCGTTGGTCTCAGAATAGTTCAACGCGTCGATCCACGAAAGCGATCCGGTGAGCCGTTCGCCGTCACGGGCAGGGGGAGAGGTTCGGACGGGGGGAGCCGGCGCTGTTGTTGCCGAGCGAGCCCTCGCCAAAGGCCGCGGTGCGGGCCGACACGAGGAAGTAGGCGTTTCCAAGCCCGCCGCCGGGGATATCCGCCGGGGATGACGCCAAACTCGAGGCGAGGCAGGCGTGGTTGTAGGTCCCACCGGCGCGCAGGACGCCCAGGTCGCCGCGATAGATTCCGTACGTCGCTCCCGCGAGGGTTTCCCAGGCGAACACGAAATTCCCGGAAGTCGCCGAGCGCGATACGGTCAGCGGCAAACCGCCGAGGAGCACGCTCGACACTTCCGGCGTTCCCACGGTGATCGACCCGTTCGTCAGGAGCAGGTTCTCGTCGGCGGTCGATTCGGTTTTCTCGAACGAGGCCCCCGGCCCCCCGATCAGCGCCGCGCGAGAGGCGTCGAGCGTCACGGGGCTCGTTCCCGTCGCGGCGGGATCGAGGACGAACGTCGCGATCGCGACGATGTCTCCGCCGGCTCGCTCCAGCGCCAGCGGGATCGGCGCGCCGAACCGGACGGTGTAGTCCTTGCGCCCCACCGCGAGATCGGCGGGAGGATTCGACACCGAAGACACCGGAAGCCCCGCGGCGACCCCCGCGGGCGCGACGGTCACGCCGAGGACGCCGCTCGTGGGGAAGCCGACGGACACGGAAAAGCCGTAAGCCTTGTCGTAGCTGCGGGCGTCGGTCACATCGAGCGGGGTGAACGCGACGTCCCGAACGCGCACGGGGACACGGATGGCGGCCGGGAGCCCGACGCCGCCGCCGACCGTCAATTCGTCGCGGTCGTTGCCGAAAGCGAGAAGGAAATTGACGAGGTCTTGTTGCTGCGTCGCGTTCAAGTCCAGCGTGACGCCGTGCCGGTTACCGGTGTTGCGCGTCGTGATGATCTGCTGGAGGGTCGCGCTGCCGTCGTGGAGGTATGGCGCGGCGTCGTGCATGTTCCTGAGGCTCATCGTGTCGAACCCCTGCTGGCCGTTGACGTCACCCGGGGCGAGCGTGCCGACGTCGTGGCGGATCAGGCTCTGCCGGTTGCTGTCGGTTCCGGCGCTGCCGGTGTGGCAACTCACGCATTGGCGCTGCGGTTCCATGAACAGTTGCTTGCCGCTTTGAGCCGAGGCGGTGAGCCCTCCGCCCGGCGCGCGGTTCGGGTTTCCGCGGACCGGGATGACGAGCGCGTCCATGAACGCGGCGAGGTCATCGAGGTCCTGCGAGCGGCCGGCGTTGGGTTGCGGCGCCAGCGCGTCGGCCGGCGTGCCGTCGATGAGCCCCGGCCCGAAATTGATCTTCCGGACGTTCCACTCCAGGTCTTGAAGCTCGTCCATGTTCGCGGTCCAGTGAACGGCTCCCGAATCCACGATGCCGCGGACGTCGGTGGTTTTCCGGGCCCCCTCGTCGACGTTGTTCGCGAACAGCCACACCCGGCCGTCGTGCCCCGCGTCCGGATGGCACGACGAGCACGCGATGTTGTTGTTCGTGGAGAGCCTTCCGCGCGAGGTGAAGAACAGTTTTTTGCCGTTCAGCACGTTCGCGGGGAGTGTTTCTGCCGTGACGGAGACCTCGGCGACCACCGTCGCGTTGACCGGCGGGTTGATCGCCACGACGGAAACCGACCGCGAGAGGAAGTTGGACACGTAGGCTCTCGCCCCGTCCGGAGAGACCGCGATCCCGTCCGGCGCGCTGCCGACCGCGAGGTTGCGGATCTCGGTTCGCGTCGGTGCGTTCAAGATCGTGACGTCGTTCGACGCCTGGTTGACCACGAGCGCCACGCCGCCGTTGGGCGTGAAATCGAGCGCGGTCGGCTGGCTCACGGCGGGGCTGGCGATGATCAGGTTCAGGTTCATGCGCGTGTTCGGGATTTCCTGAGGCGGAACCGCCGCGCTATCCACGATCGCGACTTCCGGCCGGACGGAGGTCAGCAGCGTGAGGTTCGCGTTCCCCGTGATCGACGCGACGAACGGAAGCCAAACTTGGGTTGAGCCCGGGCGGAAGGCCGCCTGCTCGAGGATGTTCGGGACGCCGTCCAACTGGGTCTGGGGAGGGAGGACCGGGAGGTTCACGTTCGTGGGCGCGGCGAGCGTCGCCGTCGCGTAAAAAGATACGACCCCGTTGAGGCTCGGCGTTGGGGTCAGGTAGTGGGTCAGCGCGAGCGTGGCCGAGTCGGTGGACACCGCGAGGCCGCGAGGCCGGCCCCCGGCCGCGATCGTCGTGGTCACCGCGTCGGTCGCGGGGTCGATCACGGACAGTGTCCCCGACGCCGTGCTCGTCACGTAGACCTTGGCGCCGTTCGGGGCCACCACGACACCGAACGGCTCGCGCCCCACCGCGATCGATCGCAAGAGCGAAAACGTCGAGCCGTCCAGCACGTCGACGCGGTTGTCGCGCAGGCACGCGACGTAGACCTTGGACCCGTCGGGGGTGATCGCCAGCGAGCGCGGCTCGCGTCCCACCGGGGTTTCCCGGAGGACGGAAAGCGTGAGCGTATCGAGGACCGACACACTGTTCGAGTCGCGGTTGACGACCCACACCCGGGCCCCGTCCGGGGTCACGGCGATCGTCGAAGACCGGGCCTGCACCGCGTCGGCGGGAAGCGTAGACACCCAAGCGGCAGCCGCAACGATGCAAGAAGCGATAACGGTTTTCATCTGTCCCCCTCGTGACGAATAAGATACGGAGAAAAAGCGACGGACGCATCCGAATTGATCGTGCGATCCGGTGTAGTCTCTCCGGGGTCAACGTGGACGGCATTTCCAGAACGAACTCGCGGAGGCGCTTGCTGCAGCGCCTGGGCATCGACATCCACCCCGGCGAGGGGCGGACGACGTTGCTGCTCGCGTTCGGCTTCTTCCTCGTCGTCACGTTTCAATACGCGGCCAAGACGGTCCGGCAGTCGACCTTCATCGATTCGCTCGGCGCCGAGAACTTGCCCTGGGTCTACCTGCTGGTGGCGGTGTGCTCGTTCCCGCTGCTTCGGGTCTGGATGCGATGGGCCGAGCGCCTGCCACGCCATACCCTCGTCGCGGTCAGCTCGCTGATCGTGGCGGCGAGCCTCGTCGTGTTCTGGCTGCTGTACGGACAGGGCTGGCGCTGGGTCCCCGTGGCGTTTTACGTTTGGGCTTCGATCGCCTTCGCGGTGATGGTCAGCCAGTACTGGAACTACGCGAGCCACCTCTTCGACGCGAGGCAGGCCCGGCGGTTGTTCGGGCTGATCGGGGCCGGCGGGCTGTTGGGCGGCGTGGCCGGCGGCCAGTTGGCGCGGCTGATCAGTCGCGTCGCCGAGACCCGCTCGGCGCTGCTCGTTTCCGCCGTGCTGCTGTGCGGGGTGGCGCTGGTCGCCCGGGCGGCCCATCGCAGCGCCAAAACCGTCGAGGCTCCGGCCGGCGGCGCAACGCGCGCCGACGCCGAGGTCGCTCGCGGCGGCTTCGCATTGGTTCGGCGCTCGCGGCACTTGCGCCTCGTGGCGGTGATGGTCGTGCTGGGCGTCGTCGCCGGACAGGTCGTGGACCTTCAGTTCAACTGGGCGGTGCAGCGGGCCACCGAGGGGCTGGGGCAGCGCACCGCGTTTTTCGGCAACCTGTTCAGTCTGATCAGCGCCGCGGCGTTCGCGTTCCAGATGCTGTTCTCGTCCTGGATCCTGCGCACGCTGGGCGTCGGGACCGCGATGCGTGTGCTGCCGGTGATCCTCGGCCTGGGCACCGTCGCGCTTCTGGCCGCGGCGGCCGGGGCGCCCGAGCTCGTGCTGGCCGCGGCCCTCACGCTCAAGATCGGCGAGAACGGCGTTCGCTACTCGCTGGACCAATCGGCCCGCGAGCTGCTGTTCCTGCCGATCCCCGCCGCCGTGCGGGTGAAGGCCAAGGCGTTCGTGGACGTCTTCCTGCAGCGCGCCGCAGAGGGGGTGGTGGCGCTCATGCTGCTGCCGGTGACCTTCGGCTGGATCGGCGTTCCCCAGATCGGCTGGCTGACCCTGCTCGTTTCGGTCGGCTGGCTCGTGGTGGTTACGGGGGCCTACGGTGCGTACGTCACGTCGTTTCGCGCGGGGCTCAAGGAACGCTCCATGGAAACGTCCGTGCCGATCAACCTCGACGACGTCAAAACCGTCGAGCTTCTGGTGCAGTCGTTGGGGAGCGCCGACGCGCGACAGGTGCTGCACAGCCTGGAGATCTTGGACGCCAACGGCCGGGGGAACCTCGTGCCGCCGCTGCTGCTCTACCACGACGACCCCGACGTGCGCCGGCGCACGTTGCAAGTGCTGTCGACCCAAGGCCGCGTCGATGCCGCGCCGCTGGTCGAGCGCCGCCTTCAAGACGACCACCCGGGCGTGCGCGCCGAGGCGATCCGCGTGCTGACCGGTTTCTGGGAAGGCAACGTCTCCGAGATGATGCTTCCCCGCCTCCATGAGCCGGACCCGCGGGTCAAGGCCGCGGCGGCGACGTGCCTTTTGACCCACGGTGACGCCAGCGTGGGTGCGGTGGCGCGCAAGACGCTCGACGAGATGCTCGCCGACTCGCGGCCCGAGTTCCGCGCCGAGGCGGTCAAGGCCATCGGCGCCATCAAGGACGACACGCTGGAAGGCCGGTTGATCGAGTCGCTCTACGACCGCGACGCCACCGTGGCCCGCGAGGCCATCGTGTCGGTGTCCCGCATCGTCACTCGCGACGGTTTCAACCCGTTGTTCGTGCCGCGCCTGGTCTCTTTGCTCGAGAACCGCCGTCTCAAGCACGATGCCCGGGAGGCGCTGGTGGCCTTCGGCGAGGCCGTGACGCCGATCCTGATCCACTTCATGAACGATCCCGGCGAGTCGATCCTGGTGCGCCGCGCACTCCCTAAGACGCTGTCGCGGATTGCCGCCCCGTCGACGGTGGCGGCCCTCGTCGATGCCCTCCTCCGCGTCGACGACGCCTTGCTGCGCTCGCAAGTCGTCGACGCGCTGGCCGCCCGGCGCCACGATCTTGGCGACGATTCGCGGCACAAGATCGAGCACGCGTTGGGGCTCGAAGCGCGGCGTTACCTCGAGCGGCTCGTCGACCTCGCCGCGCTGGGGAGGGAGATCGACCTGCACTACGAGGCGCCGCTCGTGCGGTGGGATACGCGCGAGCTCGACTTGCTCACGCAGATGGTCGCCGAACGGGTCGAAGAGCACGTCAAGACGCTCTTCGGATTGCTGGCGCTCCTCCACCCGTCGCGAGACGTGTGGGCGGCCCACCGCAGCCTCGTCAGCGGGCGGCGCGAGCTGCGGGCCCACGCGCTCGAATACCTGGACAACACCCTGCAAGGCGAGGTGCGACGAAACGTCTTCGCCGTCATCGACGACGTGCCGCTGACCGACAAACTCCACGCCGCGACGCGGCAGTTCGGCGTACGTTCGCTCACGCGCGCGGGAGCGGTTTCGCGCTACCTGGGAGCCGAGGACGAGGAGGGGGCGGACGGCCCGTCGCTGACGGTGGCCGCCCTGTACTCGGTTTACACGGAACGTATGGAGGAGTTGTACCCTCGCGTCCACGCCCTGCACGAGGAAACGCCGAACGGGCTGGTGCGCGAGACGGCGAAATGGGTCGCGTCGCGCATCGCCCCCGGCCCGCCCGGGCAGGCCGGGAGCGGGAGGTAGCGCAGACATGGCCGAGCTGACCCGGATCCAGATCGTCGTCGCACTTCAAAGCTGCGACCTGTTCGCCTTCTGCAAAGCCGAGGAGATCCTGCGGATCGCCGGCATCGCCCGCGAGCGGAACTTTCCGGCCGGCCGGCGCATCTACGAAAAGAGCGAACCGGCGGAAGTGCTCTACGCCGTCATCCACGGGGCTGTGACCCTCGACGACGGCCGCGTCCGGAGGCGCGCCGGGCCTCTTGCGGCTTTCGGCGTGACGGAACTGCTCTCCGGCCGATTACGCGGCGAGACCGCGACGGCCGAGGACGACACGCTGGTTTTGGCCATCGAGGCCGAGGATTTCTTCGACCTGCTGTCCAACAACATCGACATCGTCAAGGCGCTCTTCCGCCACCTGCTGCGCGTGGAGACCGAGTCGTAGGCTCGCGCTAGGGGTTGGCGATCGGCAGCGTGAGCAAGGGCTGGACGGTCGGGATGTCGCCGGCTTGCATCTGGTACAGCAGCTTGATCAGCGAAAACGTGTCTTTGGACGGGATGTCGTTTTTGGCGATGCTGAACCAGGTGTCGTTGTACTTGACCGAGACCAACGCGCCGTCGGGCGGCCTGGGCGACGCGTGGATGCGAATCCAGCCGTTCGGTTGACTCGGCTTGACCTGGTCTTGCTGCGCCTTCGGGACCTCGGTGTTCTTTCCGAGGAAGTACATGATGTCGAGGAACGACCGCAGCTGGACGACGTGGATCGGGTAGCGCAGCTCTCGCTCTTCCGCGACGCGCTCGTCGCTGACGATGTCGACGAAGTCGGTGGTCAACACCACCATCTGGTCCTTGCCCTCGTTCTCGAAGCGCAACTTGTCGGTTTTCTGTGCGTTCTGTAGACGATCGACGAGCTTCTCGAACGCCGGGTAGCTCGGGTCGTCCTGGCGATTGATGGCCTTGCCGATCCGCTCGACCATCACATGGCAGAGCACAGAAATCGGCCACCCCGAGCGATAGAGCAGGACGAAGACCTGAGAGTCGACCTCCGAGAGCACCTGCTTGACGAACGTGTCGCCCTCGACCGGCGTGTAGGTGATCGTTGGACGCGTGGAGTAGCTCGCCCCCAGGTCCAGGCTGTAGAGCTTCGTGTCGCCGGATTTACCGAGGCGGCTCCCCCCGTTGAACTCGAAGGAATAGGAGGCCGAAAGCGCGCCGACCTTGAGGAACAGCGGCAGCTCGCGGTATTTCAGGCGAACGAGGTTGAGCAGCATCTGCTGGCTCTGGGTGTAGTGGATCGTCTCGTTGTAGTCGGTGTAATTGCTGCGCATGGCCTGGTTCGGTAAGGCGCAGCCCGCCAGCAAGCACGCCAAGAGCAGCGTCGTCGCTTTTCGGTTCAACGTTCGACTCATGGCCGTTGGACTCTCCTCCCGGCGAAGCATAACCTTTTCTCGGCCGCAGCGGTTCCGAGGAAACTTCCGACACGGGCGGGAAGGCGGTAGTATTGCGGCCCTTAGCTCGTCCGATCGAGTTGACGGACCCTGCCGGTCCTGGAGGTCTTCCAATGCGTGTGTCCGACCTGATCGTATCCACCCGAACGAAGGCGGTGACCGGTGTCCTGATCGTTCTCCTGGCGGCGGCCTCGTGCGCGAGCACGCCGACGGCGAAGGATCTCACCGGCATGTGGGCGACCGTCCCGGTCGTGACGGCTCGCGGCACGACCTCCGAGGAGTTTTGTTTCGCCGCGGATGGAGCGGTCGAGTGGACGACCCGGACCCCGGGCGGCACGTCGCGGCATCGAGGCACCTACACGCTCGCCGGGGACGTGCTGACGATCGAAACTCCGGACCTCGATACCCCGCAGACGTTGAAAGCGAGCCTGAGCTTGGGGAAGCTCGAGCTGACGTCGCCCAAGGGATCGAAGCAGAAGTACTCGAAGGTCCCTGGGACCTGCGAAGGCAAGGCTAAGTAGAGTCCTCAGGGACAGGTCGTCGTGATCCGCGAAGCTCCGCTGCTCTGTTGACCCAACGACCCGGTGCCGCACGCGTTCTCGCCGCGCGAGAGGTACCAGAATCCCGTGTCGGCGGCGGGAATCGTTGCGTCCACGAGAGACGGTCCCGGGAGGTCGTCGAAGCAGGCCTCGTCGACCCCGCCGGGGCCCACGGGGAGCGCGGCGAGGCTTCCCCGCACGACGTCGTAACGGGTCGCGGACGCCACCGCGGACCAGTCGTAGGTGGTCTTGTCCGCCGCGACGGTAACGCTCGCCGTTTCCGCCGGAGCCGTGATGAAGGATCCACCGTTGCACGCGCCGCCGCCGCAGACGTCGCCCGTGGTGCAGGGGTCGCCATCGACGCACGCCGTGCCGTCCGCCTGACCGCGGCACGTGTCCGGCGAGCAAGCGTTCGGCACGCGCACGTTCGTGACCGCGACGTCGTCGAGGTAGAAGCCCGCGTATTCCGAGACCCCGTCGGAGGCGAAGCGCCACCGGAACCGGATCGTGTCGTCCGCGTTCAGGCCGGTGATTTGGTGGCACCGGTGAGCGTAAGGCGTCGTCGCACCGGTCACCAGCGCGTTGCACGCCGCGCCGCTTTCGAGGGGACCACTAAAGACGTTCTTCGTGTCTTCATAGCCGCACGCGTTGACGGGCGTGGATCCCGTGCAGCTCAGCGGATCCCAGCCGGTCGTGTCGTCCGACAGCGCACAGCCGGCAGCTTCGCTGTTGCTCGGAGCCGAGACGTCCGTGAAGGTTCCGCCGTTGACGGAGTACTCCACCGCGACCGCGTCCCAGTGAGTTTCGACCTGATGCCGTTCCCAGTACTTCAGATTGACGGTTGTCGCCGCGACCGTTAGAGGTGGCGCCTGCAGCTCCGAACAGGCGTTCGGCGCGTAGGTGTTGACGG
>JANMVW010000132.1:0-2466 GCA_031393555.1 Acidobacteriota bacterium | reverse complement strand
GGAGCAAAGCAAGTATGTGCAGATTTTTCGCCGGGCCGGGGACAACCTGCTGAATCTCATCAACGACATTCTCGATCTTTCAAAAGTCGAAGCCTCGCAGCTCGAGCTGGAGCGTACCGATTTCTCGTTGAACGATGTCCTCGAGAAAGTGAAGGAGATCGTGGCCGTCCGGGCGCAAGAGAAAAGCCTCGCTTTGATCTGCGAGATCGCGCCCACAGTGGCCAGCGACCTCGTCGGCGATCCGACGCGGCTGCGACAGGTGCTGCTTAATTTGCTCGGTAACGCGATCAAGTTCACGGAATCCGGCGAAGTGTCCCTACGGGTCACGTTTGATTCGGACTCCCCGGTCCCGGGCGTGTTGCGGTTCACGATTTCGGACACCGGCATCGGCATTCCGGCCGACAAAATAGGCACGGTGTTCGAGCGCTTCACCCAAGCCGACTCGTCCACCACGCGCAGGTACGGCGGCTCTGGGCTGGGGCTCACGATCTCGAAGCGCCTGGTCGAATTGATGGGAGGGCGCATCTGGGTCGAAAGCGGAGTCGGGAAGGGCAGCCTATTCGCTTTCTCCGTGCCGTTTGGGATCTGGACGGGGGCACCGCGGCGGGCGGCCGCGCCGGTCGGCACGGGGCCGGAACCGCCGATGCCGGCGCTGCACATCCTTTTGGTGGAGGACTCCCCCGACAACCGCACGTTCACGTTAGCCTACCTGCGGGACACGCCGTACCGGGTCGAAATCGCCGAAAACGGGGCCATTGCCTTGAAGAAATTTACGACCGAAAACTATGACCTGGTCTTGATGGACCGGCAGATGCCGGTCATGGACGGCTTGACCGCGACACGGGCGATGAGAGCGTGGGAAGTGGCGAACCACCGGCCGCCGACTCCGATCATCGCACTCACCGCCTCGGCTCTAAAGGGGGATCAAGAACAGTTCGTTGCGGCGGGGTGTACGGCGTATCTTACGAAACCGATCAAACAAGACGTGTTGCTGCGCGCTATCAAGGATCATTGTGGCAACCGAAAAGACACGATCCTCGTGCGTGCCAACGCTAAATTCGCGGACCTGATCCCCGGGTTTTTGCAGAACCGCAGGCAGGATGTCATCACGATGCTGGACGCCTTGAATCGAAGCGAGTTTGCGACTGTGGAGAGTCTGGGGCACGGCATGAGGGGCGCCGGAGGCATGTTTGGATTCCAGGCCATCACCGACATCGGCGCCGCCCTCGAGCAGGAGGCCCAGAGCGCCGACTCCGATGCGTCGCGTAAGTCGGTGGACGAATTGTCGAGGTACCTGGATCGAGTCGAGATCGTCTACGACTGATCAGCCCCTCATACGTACCGGCGCCGGCTTCTGGCGAGGCAGGCGCGAACGCGTGAGGTGAGCTGCGGAATCGAAAACGGCTTGGTCACGTAGTCCGTCACCCCCGCCTCAAAGCCCGCGCGAGTGCTGGGCTCATCGGTCATGGCGGTGAGCATCAGCACAGGCAAGTTCTGTGTCTCGGGCTTCTCGCGGAGCGCTTTCATGACCGCCAGACCATCCATGCCGGTCATCTTGTAATCCAAGACGACGAGGTCCGGCAGGTTCTCCTCGACCATGAAAAGCGCCTCCTGGCCGCTTGTCGCCTTGCTGACCGTGTACTGAGCCTCCTCCAGCGCGCGAACGATCATCGTGAGTGTGTCCGGCTGGTCGTCAACCACCAGGATGTGAAAGCGGCGCTGCGCGACGGAAGCCTGGAAGGGGTCCGGCGAGGCAAACGGCTTGACAGTTGCGCGCGGTTCGAGGACGAGTTCGCAGCCTTCATAAGCGCAGAAGACCTCGAGCCCCGTCCGGCGCTCCAGGGCCAGGGCGCGGGCCTTCCGCTCGATGTCCGCGATGACGTGGTCGTCGTGGCTGGGATCGTGATGGGTCAGTGCGACGCGTCGTACGCCGGCCGCCGACGCAACGTTCACGACGTAGTCGTACGTACTGTGTCCCCAGGTTCTCTTCGGGCCGTACTCTTCGGGCGTGTACTGGGCATCGTGAATCACGAGATCCGCGTCCGCCATGAATTTCGCATGCCGGCGGTCCCCCTCGTGCAGGATGGACTCGATGCGGCCCGGCTCGGCGCCGGCGCGCCAAAGCTCATCCGAGAATGGCTCGTGGTCGACCAGGTACACAACCGCCACGCCGTCGGCTTCGACTCGGTAGCCCAGCGTCATCGCGGGGTGATTGAGAAACTGCGTCACGACCCGCGCTCTGCCGATCGTGTGGAGGCCTTCGGTCAGGTCGTGGTAGGTGATCGCGGCCGGCAGTTGTTTCAACTCGACGGGAAAGTAGGTGAACTCCATCTGGCCGGCCAGCACCTCTTGCAGCGAGCCGCGGCTGCCTTCCGGGCCATAGATCGCGACGGAGTTGCCTTTGACAAAAGCCGGGCTGAAGAACGGAAATCCTTGAATGTGATCCCAGTGCGTGTGTCCGAGAAG
>JANMVW010000369.1:0-5652 GCA_031393555.1 Acidobacteriota bacterium | reverse complement strand
GTTTTTTACCGTGGACGTCGCGATGCACGACGATCACGCCCTCGTCGACACCGGACCGTTTCGGTTCGTGCGGCACCCGTCGTACACGGGATCGCTCCTGGCGTTTTTCGGCTTCGGGCTGTCTCTTGCGAACGCGCTGAGCCTGATCGTGTTGATGGTCCCGATCGTCGTCGTTTTTTGGTACCGCATGCTGGTCGAAGAAGCGGCGCTCCGGCAGGCGCTGGGCGCGGCCTACGTCGCCTACTGCGCGCGAACGAAGCGCCTGATCCCCGGCATCGTCTAGAAGACCCCGTGACCGACCGCTCCCCCGCCTCGCGCGCCGCGCTCGCGTTCATCTTCGTGACCGTCGTTTTGGACGTGTTGGCACTCGGCGTCATCATCCCGGTGCTGCCCCGGCTCGTCGAAGGATTCGTCTCGGGCGACACCGCGCTCGCGGCGAAAATTTACGGACTCTTCGGCGGGGTCTGGGCTCTCATGCAGTTTTTCTTTTCGCCGCTTTTCGGGGCGCTCTCGGACCGGTTCGGACGACGCCCGGTGATTCTGGCGTCGAACTTCGGGCTCGGCCTCGACTACATCGTGATGGCGCTGGCGCCTTCGCTGGGGTGGCTGTTCGTGGGGCGCGTGATCTCCGGGATCACCGGCGCCTCGATCTCCACCGCGTGGGCCTACATCGCCGACGTCACCCCTCTCGAAAAGCGCGCGGCCGGATACGGCCTGATCGGATCGGCATTCGGCCTCGGCTTCGTGCTCGGACCCGCCGCCGGCGGCATCTTGGGCGGCATCAGCCCCCGCCTCCCCTTCTGGGTCGCCGCCGGGCTCACGCTCACCAACGCGATGTACGGCCTGTTCGTCCTTCCGGAGTCCCTCACGAAGGACAAGCGCGCCGGCTTCAAGTTGAGTCGGGCGAACCCGCTGGGCGCGTTGCAGCTGCTCCGGTCGCGTCCTCGGTTGATGGGGCTCGCCTCGCTGAACTTCCTTTATTGGGTCGCGCATCACTCCCTGACGAGCGTGTTCGTGCTGTACGCCGGGTACCGTTACGGCTGGGGGACGAAGACCGTCGGATTGACGCTCGCCTTCGTCGGCGTCGCGAGCGTCGTCGTTCAGGGCGGTCTGGTACGGCCGTTCGTGAAGCGCTTCGGCGAAAGGGCGGGGATCCTCTGCGGGCTGGGCTTCGGATCGATCGGATTCGCGATCTACGGACTGGCCCCGACCGCGCACGCCTTCTGGGCGGGAATCCCCGTGTTCGCGATGATGGGACTGTTCGGGCCGTCGCTCCAGGGGCTGATGACGCAACGCGTCGGCCCTTCGGAGCAAGGCCGCCTGCAGGGCGCCAACACCAGCATCATGGGGATCACCGGCGTGTTCGCGCCGAGCATGTTCGCCCTGGTCTTCGCGAGCTTCATCGGGCCTCGGGCCGGCCTCCACCTCCCGGGAGCGCCGTTCTTGCTCGCGTCCGCGCTTCTTTCGGCCGCGTTGCTCATCGCCTACCGCGTGGCCAGGCCGTAGATGAGCGGCCTGATGACCGCCGAAGTCGCGGACGCCCTCGAGGAGATCGGCCTCCTCCTGGAGCTGCTCGGCGAGAACCCTTTCAAGACGAGAGCCTACGGGAACGCCGCGCGGATCGTTCGCGGCCTCGACGTCAGCCTCGAAGAGCTGATCGAGCGCAAGGCGCTCGGCGGGATCAAGGGCATCGGTCCGGCGCTCGTCGACAAGATAACGACCCTCGTGACAACCGGGACGCTCCCCTACCTCGATGAGCTCAGGAAACAACTTCCGGCCGGAATGCTCGAATGGTTGAAGATCCCCGGCCTCGGTCCGAAAAAAGCCCGCGTGATCCACGTGACGCTTGGGATCGCTACCTTGGCCGAGCTCGAGACCGTGGCGCGCGAGGGGAAGCTGCGCGACCTTCCGGGTTTTGGCGAAGCCACCGAAAAGAAGATCCTCTCCGGCATCGCGCGCGTCAGGGAAAACGCCGGGCGCTTCTTGCGGCCGGTCATCCTCGGCGAGGCGAGCCGCTTGGCCTCCCTCCTCGGTTCGATTCCGGGTGTGAAACAGGTCCAGGTTGCAGGCTCGGCGCGCCGCGGCGCCGAAACCTCCAAAGACATCGACCTCGTGGCCGTGGCCGAAAACGCGGGGCCGGCGATGGACGCGTTCGCCACCGGCCCCGGCGTGATCGAAATCGTCGGACGCGGGCCGACGAAATGCAGCGTGCGCCTGGCCGCCGGTCCGAACGCCGATCTGCGCGTCGTCCCGGCCGAGGCCTTCCCGTTCGCTCTGTGCTATTTCACCGGGAGCAAGGCGCACAACATCGCCCTGCGAGCGAGGGCGCAGAGCTTCGGCCTCAAGCTCAACGAGTACGCGCTGATTCGCGAAGCCGACGGGACCGCCCTCCCTTGCGAGGACGAGGCCGCGATCTACCGCGCGCTGGGACTGCCGTTCATCCCACCCGAGCTTCGCGAGGATGCGGGCGAGATCGAAGCCGCCGAGCGAGGAGCGCTTCCGCGATTGATCACCTGCTCCGACCTCAAGGGAGTTCTGCACTGCCACTCGACGTGGTCGGACGGAACGAACTCGATCGAGGAAATGGCGGAAGCGGCGCACGCCATGGGGCTGACCTACCTCGGGTTGTGCGACCACTCTCGCGCCGCGGCCTACGCGGGGGGGATGTCGATCGAGCGCGTCGGGGAGCAGCACCTGGCCATCGACGCGGTCAACGCGAAATGGGGAACGGCGTTTCGCGTGTTGAAAGGGATCGAAGTCGACATCCTCGCCGACGGCTCGCTCGATTACCCCGACGAGGTCCTGGCCCGTTTCGACCTCGTCGTCGCGTCGGTGCACAGCCGGTTCAACCTTCAGGCGTCGGAGCAGACCGAGCGCATGATCCGCGCCGTGTCGAACCCCTACGTCGACATCCTCGGGCATCCGACGGGAAGGCTGCTCCTGGCGCGCGACCCCTACCCGCTCGACCTGTTCGCGGTCATCGATGCCGCGGCCGAACGGGGCGTCGCCGTCGAAATCAACGCGCATCCGCAGCGTCTCGACCTCGACCCCGCGGGCCTGCGACACGGCCTGGCCAAGGGAATGAAAACGAGCGTGAACCCCGATGCGCACGGAACCGAAGGGGTTAAAGACATCGCCTACGGCATCGACACCGCCCGCCGGGGGTGGTGCACCCCGGGGGACGTGCTCAACGCGCTGCCTCTCCCTGAGCTTCTGGAATGGTTGCGCCAACGCCGCCAGCGGGCGGGCGCATGAGCGCGGCGCCTCAGGCGGCGCGCGTCGCCCGGCTCGTGTCCGGCCTGAAACGACTCTACCCCGATGCGGATTGCGAGCTGAACCATGGAAGCGCGCTCGAGCTGCTCATCGCCACGATCCTCTCGGCTCAATGCACCGATCAACGCGTCAACCTGGTCACCCCGGCTTTGTTCGCCCTGTACAAGTCCCCGGCCGACTACGCGACCGCCGAGATCGCCGACCTCGAAGCGCTCGTCTACGCCACCGGTTTTTTCCGGAACAAGGCCAAGGCGATCGTCGGAGTCTCGCGCGCGCTCCTCGAACGTCACGGCGGGGTGGTTCCCGACGCGATGGACGACCTCGTCAAGCTCCCCGGAGTCGGGCGCAAAACCGCCAACGTGCTGCTGTCCGTCTGGTTTCACAAGCCGGCGATCCCCGTGGACACCCACGTGGTTCGGCTCGTGTCGCGGTTGGGGCTGACGCAAGAGACCGATCCGGTCAGAATCGAGTTCGCGCTGCAGAGCCTCGTCCCGGAAGGCGAATGGAGCTTCGTCGCGACGGCGCTGATCTGGCACGGCCGCCGTGTTTGTTTCGCGCGGAACCCGAACTGCGACGCGTGCGCCCTGCGCGGAGATTGCCCGTTCCCAAAACGACCTTAGTACACGGGCGCTTCCCCGGTCCGTTCGCTATATTGCTCGCCGGGTCCGGGAGGAGTTCAAACTTGCATTCGGCGGGTCGATTCAAGGCCATCGAGGCCGATGCCCTCTACGAGAAGCTCGCCATGGGCGAGCCGTTTTGCCTCCTCGATGTGCGCACCGAAAGCGAATACGCCGAGGCGCACATCCCCGGCTCGATCCTGATGCCTCTTCACGAGCTCCCGTCGCGCGTCGCCGAGGTTCGAAACGGCGGCACGCCGATCGCGGTCGTTGCCGAGCACGGCCACCGCAGCTCGTCCGCATGCAGCATTCTCGCGGAGCACGGCTATCACCATCTGTTCAACCTCGACGGCGGGATCGGAACCTGGCCCGGCCCTCTGGCGACCGGCTTGAACGGACAGCACCATACGCACCAGCTCCTCGGGCCGACGCCCTGGCTCGTGGATAACTTCAACTCCCTGCCGAAGGGGTTGGCGCTCGATATCGCGATGGGAAACGGCCGGAACGCGATCTACCTCGCGACGCGCGGGTTCGACGTGGACGGCGTCGACGTCGATCCCGACGTCGTCGCGCTCGCGCGCGCCACGGCGCGGCGTTTTCACGCGCCGATCCGCGCGATCATCGGCAACGTCGAGGACGGGACGCACATCATTCCGCTCGAGACCTACGACGTGATCCTCAACTTCAACTTCCTCCACCGGCCGCTCTTTCGGGACATCAAAGACGGACTGAAGCCGGGAGGCGTCGTCGTGTTCCAGACCTACCTCGAAGAGCAGCTCAGATTCGGGGCGCCGAGAAACCCCGCCCACCTCTTGAAGGCGGGCGAACTGGCCGAGGTCTTCTCCGACTTCGAGATCCTCCGCGTGAGCGAGCGCGTCGACTCCGCCGTTCCGGGAGGCCCCCCGTGCGCGCTCGCGGGTATCGTGGCGAAAAAGCCCGCTTAGCCTCACGCGCCATGTCGGTCATACGCCAGATACCGGTGTTTCCCCTCCCCGACGTCGTGTTCTTCCCGGAAACGGTGCTCCCGCTGCACGTGTTCGAGACGCGTTACCGGGCCATGGTGAAGGATGCCCTGGCCTCCGACCGGATGATTGCGGTCGCGTTGTTGCGGCCTGGGTGGGAACAGCAATACGCCGGGAACCCCGCATGCTACGAGGTGGCGACCGCCGGGAGGATCGAGGAGCTCCAGACGACCTCGGACGGCCGGTACTACTTCAAGCTCGCCGGAATCGTCCGCGTGAGGCTCGGTGAGGTCCTTCGCGACGGGCCGTACCGGCTCGCACGCGCCGAGGAGATCCCCGAGACTCCGCTCGACGAGAGCGACGCGTCGGTCCGGGGCCTCAAGCTCGACCTCCTCGCCACCCAGGGGTACCTCGTGCGCGCGCTGACGGGGAACGATTCTCAGAGCTTGGCGCTCGACGAGCGGATGACGTTCGCGGCCGCCGTGAACGGCGCCTGCGCCAGCCTTCCGGCCGAGGCGGCCATCCGCCAGACGCTGCTCGAACTCGACGACCTGAAGGAGCGCCACCGGCGCGCCTCGGGGATTCTCGACGAGATCCTGAATCGCGTGCTCGCCCTCAAGTCGGCGCCCGACAACGATGCAGGCTCCCGGGGCGTGAATTAGGGGACAGTCCCAGTAGTGTCCCAACGTTTGGGCTTGGATCGTCTGTAAGTCGTTGACCAAGAAAGCGTAAGCAGGCGTTTTCTCTGGTCTCGATTTGAATTACGAACACCGGTTCGACGACCCTGCGAAGGATGACTT
>JANMVW010000344.1:0-2182 GCA_031393555.1 Acidobacteriota bacterium | reverse complement strand
CCTCGGTCCTGGGCGCGAACGACGGGATCGTTTCGACCGCGAGCCTGATCCTGGGAGTCGCCGCGGCGGGCGCCCCAGGAAACGGAGTCGTCGTCGCGGGTGTTGCGGGATTGGTTGCGGGTTCGATGTCCATGGCCGCCGGGGAATACGTGTCGGTCAGCTCCCAGGCCGATACCGAGGAAGCGGATCTGGACCGCGAGCGCAAGGAGCTGGCCGCCAACGAGCCCGCCGAGCGCGCGGAACTCGCGGGCCTCTATGTCTCGCGCGGTCTCGACCCTGCCCTGGCGCTACAGGTCGCCGAACAGCATGGCTCGCGACGCCCTCGGGGCGCACGCGCGCGACGAGCTGGGGATCTCGGAGACGCAGCGCGCCCGCCCGGTGCTGGCGGCGCTGTCGTCGGGCGCCTCGTTCGCCGTCGGAGCGCTCCTCCCCCTTCTGATCGCGCTTCTCGTTCCCGCAAGCGCGCTCCCGCTGATCGTCGTGGGCGCGTCGCTTCTGTTCCTCGCGGTCTTGGGGTCGGTGGCGGCTCGCGTGGGCGGCGCGAGCGCGATCGTGGGCGCCTGGCGCGTGACGTTCTGGGGGCGCTGGCCATGGCGTTGACGTATGGGGTCGGAGCCCTTTTCGATACGGTCGTGTGATTGGGGTCAAGCGGATGAACACATTTCGCTCGATGCTGGGTGTGGTCGCCGGGCTCCCGATCGCGTGGATCTCGCGACGGGCGGCTTGACGCCGATGAAGCTCGTCGCGTTCCCGCTGGTTCTCGTTGTGATGGCGGGCGCGCATTGTCCCACGCGGCGCGACGCCAAGGGGATCGCACAGGTGTGGGTGCCGGCGGGAACGTTTCTCATGGGGACCGACGACGCGACGCTTCAGAAGCTCGAGGCGCTCGATCCACCGGCCTGGGTGAGAAAAGAACTCGGCAGCGAGCGTCCGCAGCATGAGGTCCGGCTGACCGACGGCTACTGGATCGACACGTACGAAGTGACCAACGCGGCGTTTCGGGCCTTCGTCGACGACGGCGGTTACGCGACCCCTAGGTACTGGTCGGAGCGCGGGCGCGCGTGGCTCGCGACGCAGCGCCTCGAAGCGCTTCCCTCGGCGTGTCCGGGAGAACGGCCCGACGAGCCCCGGCGCTGCGTGACGTGGTACGAAGCGGAGGCCTACGCGCACTGGCGCCACGGACGCTTGCCGACCGAGGCCGAGTGGGAGTATGCCGCCCGCGGGCCGAACTCGAGGAGCTATCCCTGGGGTGACGCGTTCGATGCCTCGCGCTGTAACGTCGTCGATGCGACCGGGCCGGTACCGGTTGGCGGCTACCCTGGCGGGGCGAGTTGGGTCGGTGCGCTCGACATGGCGGGAAACGCGATGGAGTGGGTCGCGGACTGGCTGGACGTGCGGTATTACGCGGGAGGCTCCGCCGTGGACCCGGAGGGTCCGGCGATGGGGACGGTGAAGGTCGAAAAGGGCGGGTGGTGGGGGAGCAACCCCTTCGTCGCCCGGTCCGCCTACCGGCACTACGAAGATCCACCCGAGTACGGCGACAAGCACATCGGTTTCCGGATCGCGTCGGGCCGGAACCGGGGTGCCGGGCGAGACTAGACTGTTTCGGCAAAAGCGAGGAGGTCTCATGGATACACCGAGGGCCGCTCAGAGAAATCAAAGGAGTCAGCTCGCCGCGGGTGCCGCGCTGGTCGTCATCGGGATGGTCGCGCTGGCCCTCCAGTACTTCGAGGGACCCGGCCGGGCCGTCGTCCTGCTGCTCGCCGGCGGAGCGTTCATCGCCACCTATTTCTACAGCGACATTTACGGGTTGCTGATTCCCGGAGGCATCCTCTCCGGCCTCGGCCTCGGACTTCTCGGGGAGTGGTGGGGCACTTCCGTGAAAGACCCCAACGCCGTTGGGTTGGGCCTCGGCTTCGTCGCGATCTACGTCATCGAACGGGCGTATCGCCATCGAGCGCACTGGTGGCCGCTGATTCCCGGAGTCGTCCTCGTCGGCAGCGGCCTCGGGGCGCGCTTCGGTGACGTCGGGAGCATCCTCTGGAGATGGTTGCCCGCGGCTTGCGTGCTTCTTGGCCTCGTGCTCGTCGTCCGTGCGATCCGGCGTGGCCCAAGCGTTCCCGCCGGCTCGTAGTCTTCGATCACCGCCGTGAAATAGGGGACAGTCCCAGTAGTGTCCCAA
>JANMVW010000340.1:0-32060 GCA_031393555.1 Acidobacteriota bacterium | reverse complement strand
CGCAGTTCGCCGTCCTCATCTTCGCCCTCTCGCATTTGAACTCGACGATTTCGTTCACGCTCTTGGGCCTCGTGATGTTCGTCGCGCTCAAGCAGTACTTCACATTGACGCCGTTGAGACCCCAGGACCGCTGGGCGGTCCTCGTGGCCTACGTTTCGATCCCCCTGGCGCTCTGGCCGACGTGGGCCGGCTCGTTCGGCCTCCTCTCCGTGGCGATGGTCATCGGTCTATTCCTCTTGATCCCCGTCCTGCTTTCGATCGTTCCGCGGCAGCCCGGTTTGCTTGACGCCCTCGGGCGCGTGCTTCTCGGGGTTTTGGTGTTCGTGTTCTGCGCGGCCCACTTCGGCCTGATGACGCACCTGCCCGAAGGGAGCCTCGAACTGTTCGGGATCACGGCGCTGCTTGCCGACCTACCCCAGAGGCTCACGGGGCGCATCCGTCCCGGCGGCGAGCGCGTGCGTCCGTTGATCGGTGTGTTGGCGAGCGTCGTGGTTGCGGCGGCGGTGGGCGCGACGCTCGCGCCGTTCGCTTCGACCGCGTCGCTTCACGGCGCAATGGCCGGGGGACTCATCGCCCTCGCGATGGCGGGAGGCTCGCTCGTTTCCGATGCCGTGGCCCAGGATCTCCTGCGGACGCAGTCCGACGCGTTGCTTGGACGGGCCGCTTTTCTCGACCGCACGTTGCCGGCGATTTATGCGGCTCCGATTTTCTACCACTACCTTCGGGCCGTTGCCTCGTGACCAGGATCAAACGCGCGGTCGGACTCGCGTTCTTCTACGCCTTCCAACTCGGTTTCGTGAGGCCGGTGTTGAAGTGGTACTGGGGCGCGCACTACCGCCGCCGGAGCTCCCTGCCGAAGGGGCCCTGTCTCGTCGTGGCGAATCACAACTCGCATCTCGACGCGCCGCTTTTGATGACCATGTTCCCGATCAAGCGCATCGTGCACATCCACCCCGTCGCCGCCGCGGACTACTTCGGGAAAACGGCGTGGCGCCGCACGATGGTGATGGTGGGGATGAACGCGATGGGCATCGAACGAACCGCCGCGCCGGGGCGGGACGTCCTTCAACCCGTGGTCGACGCTCTCGAAGCAGGCAAGACGTTGATCTTCTTTCCCGAGGGGAGCCGGGGGACGCCCGGGGTCATCGGATCCTTCAAGCCGGGCATCGGGAAAATCGTGAAGAGCGTCCCGGGTCTCCTCGTGGTCCCGGTCTTCCTCTCCGGGGCGGAGCGCAGCCTTCCGCGCGGCCAATCCGTTCCGCTGCCCCTGGGCCTCGACGTGAATATCGGGAAGCCCCGCACCTACTCGCCGCTGCTCGACACGCGTGCGATCGCGGAGCAGATCCGCGCCGACGTCCTCGCCCTCGCTCCTCCCCCTCGCCCCGTGCCGGGCCCGCGCCCCTCGCCTCCGGTGCGCGTGGTGTGTTGCGGCATCGACGGCGAGGCGAACCACGCGCTGTTCCTCGCGCTCACCGAGAAGCTCGGGGCGGCCGGTCGCACGATCGGCATCGGCGACACGATTCTCGAATCCGACGGGGCGGGTTCAAAAGAGTCCGAAGGCCTCCCGCTCGTGCGCAGCGGCGCGGTGCCGCAGGTACTTGCTTGGGCGCTTCGCACGGGCGGCATGTTTCGCGGAAACAAGTTCGCCCAGATGGTCCGTCGGGCGCGTGTGGACGAGGCGCTGCAGGACGGGCGCACCGCGAGGTTCGTCGTGGGCGAGGGAAGTCCCCTCGTCGATCTGCTGGCCTGGGGCGAGGCGGACTTCTACAGCGGCTCGTTCGACGAGAAAGGGCTGCAGCAACTCCTCCTCTACGTGTCCGGCCAGAGGCGGATCCCGCTCGGCCAATGGACTCGGTTCATCCGCAAGGCTCCTGAGGTCTGGCTGCTCAACGTCTTTGATCTCGCCCAACCCCCCGCGCCCGACGTGCTCGTTTTGACGACGCGTGATCCGGGCTCGGCGATGGAGCGCCTCCGGTCCCGGGGCCGCGCGCTCGAGCCGTGGGAGAACGAGGCGTTTCTCGGACGCCTTCAAGAGGGCTATCGACAGGTGGCCTCCGTGTTCCGAAAGAGGCGAATCGAAGTCGTCGAGCTCGACGCGCTCGATCTGAATGTCGACCGGGCGGCGGAGGAGATCGAGACGGCCTGCCGCCGTTTGGCGTTGAAGGGGTCCGAGGCGCTCCTCGGGGGGTAGTCATGCCGGCAGAGCCGAAATTCATCCCGCTGCAGTTCCACGAGTACACAAAAGACGAGATGCTCCTCCGGTCGCGGGCGTTCCATGCGGAGATGGAACGCCGGCGCACGGTCCGGGAATTCGCGGATCGGCCCGTTGCCGAAGAGATCTTGAAAAACGCGATCAAAACGGCGGGAACCGCCCCCTCCGGAGCGCACAAGCAGCCGTGGACCTTCGTCCTCGTGGGAGACCCGGACACGAAGGCGCGGATCCGGCAAGCCGCCGAAGCGGAGGAGAAGGACAGTTACGAACGGCGCATGCCGCAAGAGTGGCTCGACGACCTGGCTCCCCTCGGCACGGACTGGCGCAAGCCGTTCCTCACCATCTGTCCGTGGCTCATCGTGGTGATGGCGCAAACCTACGCCACCACGCCCCGCGGTTTGGCGAAGCACTACTACGTCCAGGAGTCCGTCGGGATCGCCACGGGGTTTCTCCTCGCCGCGCTCCACCACGCCGGTCTGGCCACCCTCACCCATACGCCAAGCCCCATGGGTTTCTTGCGGGACATTCTCGGGCGACCCGAGGGAGAGCGCGTGTTTCTGCTCGTGGCGGCGGGTTACCCCGCGCCCGAGTGCGAGGTTCCTAACCTGGCGCGCAAGCCGCTCGAGCGGATCCTCGTCGTCCGTTGACGACGTAAATATTCCGCTGACTCTTCCGCATCCGACTTGACGTACGGCCCGGCTGCGGCAAACTTGGAGTGCGCGATGGCGTTTGCGCGCGGACAGGAGGTGTCTCATGAGCGGCTCCCAGATTTTTTCCAAACTGAGTGAACGGGCCCTCGAAGACCACGGTGTCATCCACTTCCACCTCGACCAACTCGAGCGAGCGCTCTTAGACCTCGATCCCGCAAGCGCAAAAGACGAGATGCTCCGCACGGTCGCCGTGCGCATCGACAGCTTCAAGGAGCGCCTCACCGAGCACTTCGGCACCGAAGAGGACGGGGGACTCTTCCAGGGGATCCAGGAAGCCCTGCCTCAGGCCGAAAGCGACGTTCGCCGCCTCCGCGCGCAGCACGCCCGTCTGGATGAGGCGCTCGAGAAGGCGCGCGCGATCGCCCGCCGGGGCGACCCCGCCGAGGCACCGGTGCTCAAAGCGGAGTTGGATCGCTTCCTCGCCTTGATGCGCGAGCACGAGCGCGACGAAGACGCGCTGTTGAAGCGGGCCTTGCGGCAAGACGAGTGCTGAACGCGTTCTTCGTCGTCCTCGTCCTCGTTTCCGTCCTGGTCGCCGCCTTCACGGGTCACATGGACGCGGTGTCGTCTTCGGCGCTCGACGCCGCGAAGAAATCGGTCGAATTGGCCCTGGGTCTCGTCGGCGTGATGTCGCTGTTCATGGGACTCATGAAAGTCGCGCAGGACGGCGGCCTGCTGCGTCTGATCGCGAAGGCTTCCGCCCCGGTGATGCGGCGCCTGTTCCCCGATGTCCCGCCGGACCACCCCGCGATGAGCGCGATGATCCTCAACATCGCGTCCAACGTGTTGGGCCTGGGGAACGCGGCGACCCCGTTTGGAATTCGCGCGATGCAGGAACTGGATCGATTGAACCCGGTGAAGGGCACCGCGACCAATGCGATGGTGCTGTTCCTCGCGATCAACACCGCGGGGTTGGCGATCCTTCCCACCGGGGTCGTCGCGCTTCGTGCGGCAACCGGCTCGAAAGATCCCGCCGGGATCTTCTTCACCACCTGGTTCGCCTCGGCCTGCGCCACGCTGGTCGCGATCCTGGCGGCGACCCTGCTCGCCAAGCTCCCCCGATACCGGGCGACGAACCCGCAGGGAGCCCTCTCGCCGACGTCATCGATCGAGCCGCGGCCGTCGGGCCCCGGCGAGCCCGTCCGCATCCCGCCGCGTTTTGGTGGCTGGCTCGCGGCGGGCTATGTCGCTGCCGTCGGCGCCGCGCTCGTTCTCCACTTCGGCCGTGAAGTCGGGGCGAAGCCGTGGGGTGAGGTCGCGCGTGGGGTCGCGTCGTTCTGGGTGATTCCGGTGCTGATCTCCGGCCTCGTGCTGTTTGGTTGGGCGCGCGGCGTGCGCGTCTACGAATCCGTCGTCGACGGGGCGAAGGAAGGCTTTCAGGTGGCACTGCGCATCATCCCCTACCTCGTCGCGATTCTGGTCGCCGTGGCCATGTTCCGCGCCTCGGGGTGCCTCGACCTGTTCGTCGCCGTGGTGTCGCCACTCACGGCGCCTTGGGGCCTTCCGGCGGAGGCGGTCCCGATGGCGGTGCTCCGTCCCCTCTCAGGATCGGGCGCCTACGGCGTGATGAGCGAGATCCTCAGCACGCGCGGCCCCGATTCGTACCTCGGCTACCTCGTCAGCACGATGCAAGGGTCGACCGACACGACCTTTTACGTTCTCGCCGTGTATTTCGGTGCCGTCGGCATCAAAAAAACGCGCCATGCCGTCCCCGCGGGCCTGCTGGCCGACGCCGCCGGGATCGCCGCAGCCGTATTCATTTGCCACCTGGTCTGGGGCCCGTGATGTCTCCCCTCGCAGGCCCCGTTGACGACGTCGGATCACGGTGATAACGTCATTTGTTACCGTGAAGGAAATGAAGCCAATGGATACGCGTGAGCTCGCCCGTCCGGGCCTACCTCGACTGAAGGAGGCGGGTCCGCAGGCGAAGATCGCGGAGAGGGCGCTCGGTTCACGAGCGCCCTTCGTGTTTTAGGGAACCAGACGACGGAGGGGATGCATGTCGGACGCGAGAACCCAGCTTCTAAAACTCGTGAAGATGCAGGAGCTCGCCCTCGAGACGCAGGCCGCCCATGCGGTCGTTGACGGCGCGCCCGCGAAAATCGAGGAAGCGGAAGGGCGCTTCCGCGAGCGCAACGCAGAGTACGTCGCGCTCAAGGAACGCTTCGATGCCATCGATGCCGATCGCCGCGAGCGCTCGCTAGAGCTTGCGACTCTCGAAGAAACGCGGAAGCACTATCAGGACAGCCTGATGCAGGTGAAAAACCAGCGTGAGTATGCGGCGGTGCTCAAGGAAATCGACGCGGCGAAGGCCAGCATCGGCGACCACGAAGTGGCGATTCTGGCGAGCATGGACGAGGTCGAGACGTTGAAGGCCGATCTCGAAGCCCGCGCGGCGCACATCGAATCCGAGCGTACGATCGTCGAGAAGGAGCGCGCGGACGTCGAAGCCGCGGTTGCCGAGGCCCAGGCGCGCATCGAGCGCCACGCCGCCGAGCGAGCCCAGATCGAGAGCACCCTTCCCGCCGCGCTCGTCGCAAATGTCATCCGCGTCGAGGAAGGTCGCAAGGGGATCTTCCTCGTCCGGGTCGAACGGGAGAGCTGCTCCGCTTGCCACGTCCGTCTGCGCCCGCAGGTCTACCAAGAGATCCGGCAGGCCGCAAAGATTCACGTGTGCGGCAGCTGCCGCCGGTACCTCTATGCCGAGGCCGCGTTCGCGACCACTCCCGCCTCGACGTCCGTTGCGCTGAATGGGCCCGGCACGGAGGCTGAGACGGTCAATGGCGGAGCGGTTTAGAGCCGGCTTCGACGGCGGCTCGCGAGGAAATCCCGGTCCCGCCGCCTGGGGCGTGGTCGTCCTGGATCCCGAAGGCCGCGCTGTCGAAGGCTTCGCCGGCGCGATCGGGCGGGCGACCAACAACGTCGCCGAGTACACCGGCCTCCTCGAGGCGCTGGCCATCGCCTTGGCGCGCGAAGCCGACGACGTCGAGCTCCTCGCCGATTCCGAGTTGGTGGTCAAGCAGGTAAGGGGCGAGTACAAGGTCAAACATCCTGACCTGATCCCGCTCCACGCGGAGGCGGTCCGCCGCATCGCGACGCTCCGCAAGTTCAAGATCGGCCACATCCCTCGCGAAAAGAACAAGGTCGCGGACAAGCTGGTCAACCGCGCGCTGAACCTGGTCGAGAGCGGAGGCGACGGCGCGGCGGTGAAGGTCCACGAGACGTTCGAGTGACCGGCATCGCGGAGCGGCTCCAGAGGGTCCGCGACCGGATATCCGCCGCGTGCGACAGGGCGGGCCGCGACCCCGGGTCGGTGCGGCTCATCGCCGTATCGAAGACGGTGCCCATCGCGGGAGTCGCCGAGGCCTTGGCCGCGGGCCAGACGCACTTCGGCGAAAACCGCGTGCAGGAAGCGCTCGCAAAAATGGCCGAGGCCGGACCGGGAGCCACCTGGCACCTGGTCGGGCACTTGCAAAAGAACAAGGCGCGGCATGCCGTAGGGGCGTTTGCGCTCATTCACGGGCTCGACGATCGCGAGCTCGCTTTCGAACTCGATCGGCGCGCCGCGGCACGATCGACGAGGCAACCGGTTCTCGTGCAGGCCAACCTTTCCGGGGAGGCCACGAAGCGCGGCTCGGACGAGGACGGATTGTTGCCGCTCCTCACGGCGGTGGCCGACCTTCCCCACCTCGAGCTGCGCGGCCTGATGATCGTCCCGCCGCCCGTCGACGACCCCGAGCTCTCGCGCCCCTGGTTCCGCGGTCTGAAGCAACTGCGCGATCGAGCGGCTTCGCTCCTCGGGCGGCCTCTGCCGGAGCTGTCGATGGGAATGACCGACGACTTCGAGGTGGCCATCGAGGAGGGGGCGACGATGGTGCGCGTCGGACGCGCCATTTTCGGCGAGCGGGCCTGACCGGAGTCTTGCAACGCTGGAAGCAGGAGGCTATGTTTGGCCTCGCTTCGGAGGACACCATGAGCACGCGTCTGACGGCGATGGACATCGAGAAACAGGGGTTCTCGCGCAAGTTGCGCGGGTTCGACCCCGACGAGGTTCAACTCTTCCTTCGCGCCGTCGCCGAAGAGATCGAGCGGGTCAATCTCGAAAACGCGAAGCTCAGCGAGGAAGTCGGCGTGCTCCGGCTCCGTCTGGACGACTTCAAGGACCGAGAGCGTACGCTTCAAGAGACGCTCGTGACCGCGCAGATCATGTCGACGGACCTCAAAGACCGCTCGAAGACGGAGGCCGACCTCCTCGTGAAGGAAGCCCGCTTCAAAGCGGAGCGGCTACTCGAACAGGCGCAAGATCAGCTGCACGCCCTCGAAAACGAGATCGGGCGGCTCCGACTCGAAAAAGACGCCTTCGACAACCGTTTACGCAACGCGATCGAAGAGCATCTCTCGCTTCTGGACCTGCGCAAACAAGAGAAGGTCGATACCGACAACTTGCGCTTCTTGCGCCGGCGTTCCACGACCGACGTCGGATGATCCAAGCGGACCTCGCCGTCGTCGGCATCTCCGAGCTCGCCACCCCCGAAGGACGAACCGCGCGCCTGGCCTCCGACTTGGGGCGCCTCCGCGCGATCGGCGACGCGGCGGTAGCGTGCCGCGACGGCCGCTTCGTTTTCGTCGGAACCGAACGGGATTTCCGACAGGGGGTCGCGATGACGGCGGGCGGTCGCACGCTGGACGCGCGCGGCGCGACCGTTTTACCGGGGTTCGTCGACGCGCACACGCACCTCCCGTTCGCGGGCTGGAGAGAATCGGAATTCAACGAACGCCTCCGCGGCGCCACCTACTCGGAAATCGCGGCGCGCGGCGGCGGGATCGTCGCCACGGTCGCCGCGACACGCGCGGCGTCCCTGCCGGACTTGGCGCTTCTCACGCGGGCGCGGCTCGACGCGATGCTGCTGCTCGGGACGACCCTGGCCGAGGCCAAAAGCGGCTATGGGCTGTCGACCGAGGCCGAGATCAAGCAGCTCGAGGCGGTGAGACTGGGGGCGGCGGGGCACCCGGTCCAGGTCGTGCCGACGTTCTTGGGAGCGCACACGGTCCCGAAGGAGCGGCGCGACGATCGCGATCGTTACGTCGACGAGATCGTGAACGAGATGATTCCTGAGATCAGTCGGCAGAAACTCGCGAGCTACGCGGACGCCTTCGTGGATTCTCAGGCGTTCTCGTTGGCCGAGGCCCGGCGCGTGCTCGAGGCTGCGGCGGCCGCAGGACTCGGAGTCCGGCTTCACGCCGACCAGCTGGCCGACGACGGAGGGGCGATGCTCGCGGCCGAGCTGCACGCGGCATCGGCGGACCATCTCGAGTACGTATCCGATGCCGGGATCACGGCGCTGGCCAAGGCGGGGACCGCGGCGGTGCTGCTTCCGGCGGCGACGTTCTTCCTGATGTCGCCGACGAAGCCACCGGCGCGTCGGTTGATCGACGCGGGTGTCCCGGTCGCGATCGCGACCGACTTCAACCCGGGGACCTGCCCGACCGAGGCGATGGGGGCGGTTCTCGAACTCGCCTGCCTGTCGCTTGGGCTTTCCATCGACGAGGCGATCGCCGCGGCGACCCTCAACGCGGCCCACGCTTTGGGGCGCGCCGGAGAGACCGGCTCGATCGAAGTGGGCAAGCGCGCGGATTTCGTGATCCACGCGGTGCCGAACCGCTACCATCTGGTTTACCGCTTCGGTGTGCGACGGGTACGAACGGTCGTTGTCTCGGGCGTGGTCGTCGTCGAGGAAGGGCAGAGGCTCGCCGGAGTCTAGAAGAGCGGCGCGCGCTCTTCGTGGTCGAACTTGTAGACGTATTTCGTGAACTTCAGATCGATTGTTTGCTCATACTTCGCGCTGATGATCATCTCGTTCGTCGTGCGCTCCAAGTGAAGGTTTTTCTTGGCGAGCGGGAGCTTGAGAGATTGCGCCTTGTCGAGGACGCGCTTGAAAATCTCCGAGTCTTTGTTGCGGGTTGCGGCGAACCGGCATTCTTCCTGGATGAAATCGCGGAATTCGTAGGCGTTCACCCGCACCGGAATGATCTTGACGCCGACGAAGATGCCTCCACCCAGTAGCGCCAGCGCGATCAGCAGCCCGAGCCGACCCTCTCCTCGTTCCGCGGTTTTGTCGTTCATCGTCGTCCCATCTCCCAAAGCCCGGGAGTCACGGACCGATATCCCGGACCGCCGGGAATATAGGTTCCGCTCCCGGGGGAGACAAGAAGCGCCGTCAGCGCTTGAATAGGCTGTCGAACTGCGATTTCGGGTCGTTTCCGGCCCCGGAGGAACCGGTGCGCTTCCCGGTCGTGTCGAGCACGATCCGGGCCGCGAACGACGTGCAGCTGTTCGCGCTGGACTTGTCGGTCACGACGGCGGTGATCGGGGCGCGGCACTCCCAGCGCGCGCTCGTATCGAAGTGCTCGCACGCGCGGCAGGCGTGCAGGTACGCCGCGCAGTGAGGGCATCGGGTCTCCGAGGACACCGCTCCGGAGGCGGCGACGTTGCGGCCACAATTCGGGCAGCGCATGACCTCGTTGGCCTCCCGCTGGACGGCGTGCCTCAACGATCGCTGCTGCGCTCGTTCCTCGGGTGTCAGCGGCGTGGTCGGAGGGGAGTGCTTACGGTCGCGGTCGCGATCGTCACGAGAAGAGTCCTGGTAGCCCTTGTGTCCGTACTTCCGGTCCATGGGTTGGCCTCTCACGAAATCCGGCGGGAGCGTGCTCCGCGGCTTCGACTCAGACGGCGGTGTCATCGTACGGTCTGCGGCGCCAGACGGCAACTACCAGAGGTAATCCTTGGCGATCTTGCGCTTCGCGTGACCGGACAGAACGTGCATGACACGGATCTTCCGGAGCGTGGCCGGGGAGAGCGTTCCGATCGGCAGGTGCAGGATCTTCCTGTCGAGTCGCGCGGCGAGCTCGCGAAAGACGGGGCGGGGGGGCTTGGGCGCGACATGGATCACGACACGCTCCCTCGAGTAGTCGAGCGCGGCGAGCAGCAACACCTCGGCCTTGGTTTCCGCGAACCGATAGTCGGCGTCGGACCAGACGTCTCCGAGCCTCCCCGGCGGGTAGGAAAGGAGAAACCCACCGTAGGTGACCCGGCAGATGCCGGGCCCCACGACGGCGCGCTCCGGCGGCGTCGCGTAAAACGCCATGTCCGATTCCTGTCCGTGTTCTCCGAGCCAGGTCAACTGGTACGGGTAGCGCTCGCTTCCCTGGTCCTCGTCTTCGTCGAAGATCACGACGACGATGCCGATGTCTCCCGGCGTGCGCCCCGACTCGCGGACGTAGATCTGTTTTTCGGTCCAGTGGCGGATCGTCTCTCTCACGTCGATGCCGTCCAAAACCGACGTCGTGAACGGAACGACGCGCCAGGCTTCTTCGGAGAGCACCGCCTTCCCCTTCTTGCGAAGGAACCCTCCAAAAGCCTCGACGATCACGTCCTCGGGGGGATAGGAGCAGATCGCCTCGCCGTCGAACGCTTCGAGCCATTCCCCGGGGAAGCGCTCGTCACGCCTCTTCCGTCGGAGGATGGATTCCGGACGGCGGACCTTGGGCCGGGTCAGGCGCCGCTTCAGGCGCACGCGCCGCACGCCGTCCCACAACTCCTCGGCGCGAATGCGCGCGGTCGGCAGGTCGCCCGCCTGCTCCTGCTGCCACGGGTACGACGTCGCAAGCCGATGCAACTCGAACGCGAAGTTGTCGGAAACGCACGAGCGGGCGGCGACGATGAGATCGTAGAGGTCGGCGACGAGCATCCCGGAATGGCGTGCCAGGCTGCGGGCGAAGCGCGCGAGATTCCGTCGTTGCCACGGTTCGATGCTCTCGTCGACCGCCGCCGCCTCGAGAGCTCGCGAAGCCTCGGCGACGAGCGCCCACTGGAGGCGCAACCGGTCGAGCGGATCCCCGGCCCGTTGCGCGGCGAGAGCCGCGGCATCGAGCAGCCGCTCGGGAGCGTCGCCGCGTCCGCCGGTGAGGACGCGAAACGCCCCGTAGTCTCGCCCGGCAGCCGCGGGCGCACCCGGATCGGCAGCGGGTGAAAGCCCCCGTCGCCTCGCCTCGTAGGCGGCGACGTAAAACGGGGGCTCACCGAGGACCTCTCCCAACGATTCGGGATGGAGGTTCACGAGGCGCACGTTTTTGCGAACCGGGGGCGTGAGCGGCGCCGCCTGCGCGGCGCCCAGAGCGGCCGTGAAGCCGTCCACGTGACGCAGGCCGACGACGACGAGGATCCTGGTCGCCCCGGCGCCGGCGAGCTCGCGGACGTGAAAGGCCATCGTGGCTTCGCGGCGCGCGTCTTGCGCGTCGGCCGGGCGGGCCGTCCGGCGGACGGCCTCGAGATACGCCGGGAGGCCGATGCGGGTGAGCGCGTAAGGGTCCGGGAGGGGATCGCGATGGTCCGCATAGCCGTCGACGTCCAGATCGGCGCAGGCCAAAGGCCGTCCGCGCTCCCGGGCCCATCGTGAGGCCTCGACCGAAGGGTCCGCCGGATGAACGGGGAGGTAAATCGTTTCGCCGGCGGCGTTCTCGTAGAGCAAGACCGAGATCGACGGGAGACGGTCGACCGCGCGGGTCCAGACGAGGGCAAGCGTCGAGGGCACCTCCACGGCGACCGCGTCGGGAGCCACGCGGGCCAGCGCCCGGCGTACCATCACGGCCGACTCGAGGCGCTCGTGCAGGACGGGGACGACGAAGATTCCACCCCCGAGCTCGAGGACGCCGTCTTCCGATCCCACGCTCATGACGCAATCGTACCAGCGGCCAGGGGCTACAATGCGCGCTCCCCAACGAGGTGCCCCGTGTTCCAGGTTCAAGGACTGGTCAAAAGCTACGGTTCCCTGCGTGCCGTCGACGGCGTGTCGTTCACGGTCGCGAAGGGGGAGCTGTACGGACTCCTGGGCCCCAACGGCGCCGGCAAGACCACCATCATGTCGATGCTCTCGGGCCTTCTGGCCCCCGACGAAGGGCGGATCCTCTTCGATGGGGTCGACCTTGCCGGCGAGCCGTTGAAGGTGAAGGCCCAGCTCGGAGTCGTGCCGCAGGAGCCGGCGCTCTACGAAAATCTCTCGGCGCGCGAGAACCTGAGCTTTTGGGGCGGGCTCTACGGATTGTCCGGTGCGCAGCTCAAGCTGGCGGTCGACCGCGTGCTCGAGCTGGTCGGGCTCACCGACCGCGCCAAGGACCCGGTGAAGCAGTATTCCGGCGGGATGAAGCGCCGCATCAATCTGGCCCTCGGGCTCGTCCACGGGCCGCGCGCCGTGCTGATGGACGAGCCGACCGTGGGCATCGATCCGCAGGCGCGGCTCAACATCTTGGAAGCGGTGAAGCAGGTCGCGGCAGCGGGGACGACCGTGATCTACACGACCCACTACCTCGAGGAGGTCGAGCAGCTTTGCGACCGCATCGCGATCATGGATCACGGCAAGATCCTCGCGGAGGGAACTCTCGACGAGCTGAAACGCCGCGTGGGCGGGCGCGACATCGTGACGGTGCGCGGGTCGTTCGACGCCGCCGCCGTGAGGCCTCGCTTCGAGTCGCTCACGGGCGTTCAGGTGACCTCGGTCGAGCCTGGGCGGCTCGTGCTCTCGGTCGAAGGCTCCGGGCGCGGCGCGGTTGATCTGCTCTCGCGCGTGTTCGCCGACGGCCTGGCGATCGACGGCATTTCGATCCAACCGCCGAGCCTCAATACGCTCTTCCTCAACCTCACCGGCCGCGAGCTGCGCGACTGATGCGGCTCCTCGTTCACCTCGTCGCGAAGGACCTGCTGCGCAAGATGCGTTCGCCGCTCGGCCTGATCGCCGTCTTGTGCTTCCCGCTGCTCTTCGCGGGGATGATCGCGCTGGCGTTCGGCCACGGGGACAGCATTCCCAAGGTCCGGATGCTCGTCGCCAATGAAGACGACGGTCTCCTCGCGAACGGGGTGGCCTCGGTCTTCACGTCGCAGCAGGCGTCGAAGTACTTCGACGGCAAGACGGTCACCGTCTCGGAAGGGCGCGCGCTCATGGAAGAGGGGAAGGCGTCGGCTCTGCTGACGATCCCCAAAGGGTTCACGAATGACGTCCTCGATGGAAAGCCCGTGACCCTGCGGCTCCTGAGGAACCCGGCCGAGGGGATTCTGCCGGAGATCGCGGAGCAGACCGTTGGGGCGCTGACGGACGTCCTCGACGGCGGCCGCCGGGTCTTCGACAAGCCGATCGCCGACCTGAGGCCGCTTCTCGACGACGATGGCAAGGCGCCGGCCGACGCGGACGTCGTCGCGGTTTCGTTGGCGGTCAAGAGGGCGCTCAAGGGGATGTCGAACCTCGTCTTCCCGCCGGTGATCGCGCTCGAGAGCGAAATGTTCGACAACGTCAAGGCGGCGCCCCAGAAGAACGAGAAGACGAAAGGCGATGCCCCGTCGTCGATCTTCCTGCTCGTTCTCCCGGGGATCGCGGTGTACGGGTTGTTCTTGGTGGCCGATCAGGGGATGCGCGACGTCATGACCGAGCGCACGCTCGGAACGCTGAGGCGCCAACTTGCGGGGCCGATCGCGCCGGAGTTGATCATCCTCGGCAAGGCCGTCTACACGGCGGTTCTGGCCGTCATGGCCATCGTCGTGATCGGCGGTGTTGGCGCCGCCGTCTTGAGCACACCGGTCAGCATTTCCGCATTCCTTCTGTTGTCCGGCGCGCTCGTGCTCGCCGTCACCGGGACGACGGCGGTGATCTACGGCGTCGCGCGCACCGAGCGGCAGGCCTCGACCCTCGGAAACATGATCTTCCTCGCCATGGGCTTTCTCGGGGGAGGGTTCATCCGAGTCGAGGGGCTTCCGCCGGCCGTGCGAGGTTTTGCGCCGTTCACGCCTCTCTACTGGGGGACGCAGGGTTATCGCGCGTTGCTCGAGGACGGGGCGGGAGTCGCAGGGGTCGCGACGCACATCGGTGTCCTCGGCCTGATGGGGATCGTCTTTCTAGGAATCGGCGCGGCGGCCCTACGCCGGACCGCCCGGCGCGGGGCCTCGGCATGAGAAGGCTGTTGCGTCTCGCGGCGAACGACGTGCGTCTGACGGTCAAGGACCGCGTTGCTTATTTTTGGATCCTCGCCCTCCCCATATTTCTGATCTGGTTGTTTGGCAGCATCGGGGGCGGAGGAGGCGGCACGCCGAAAGTCTCGTTGACGGTCATCGACCGGGATGGCGGATGGCTGGCCCAGTCGTTCGCCGGCGAACTCGATGGGCCCAACGTCGCGCTCGCGATTCTGCGGGGTGCGGATGTGGGTGGCGAGGCGGCGAAGAAGGCGACGCGGTGGATCGAGCTACCGGTGGGTTTCACGGACAACGCCCTTGCCGGGAAGCAGCAACGGTTGACGATCGAAACAGGAGAGAATGCCCAGACCGACTATTCACGCGCCGCCGAGGTCGTCGTGATTCGCGCCATCGCGCGAACGCTCGCCCGCGTGGCCGAGATGAAGCAAGCGAGCGGCCCCCTGACCGTCGCGGCCTACGACGCCCTACGCGCGCGGCCGCCGATCGTCGCGCTCGAAACGTCGAATGCGGGGCACGGTACCGCGGTCCCCCGAGGCGTCGCCCAGAGCGTCCCGGGGATCATGACCTTCACCGTCCTCATGATGACCCTGATCTATGGCGCGGTGTTTCTCACGATCGAGAAACGCGAAGGAATGTTGAAGCGCCAGCTGACGCTTCCGATCTCGCGGACGACGATCTTCGCGGGCAAGGTCTTCGGTCGCGTTTGCATCGCTATGCTCCAGATCGCGATCCTCGTCCTCGCGGGCCGGTTTCTCTTTCATCTCGATTTCGGGCACTCGACCGCGGCGCTCATCATGCTGCTTTTGAGCTACGCCTTCGCCGTCGCCGGAATCGCGACGTTCCTCGGCGCGATCCTCGCCAATCCGGAGCAGGCGTCGATCGTCGGTTGGTTGTCGAGCATGGTCATGGCCGCGATGGGTGGTTGCTGGTGGCCTTCCGAAGTGATGCCCGCATGGCTCCGCACCGCGGCCCATGTCTTTCCGACCACCTGGGCCATGGACGCGTTCCATGCACTGATCAGTTTCGGCCGCGGCTTCGATGCCGTCGTCGTTCCCTCCGCCGTGCTGATCGGTTTCGGCGCGCTCTTCTCGTGGATCGGCGCGCGCAAGCTCCAGTCGAGCGTCTAGAAATAGGGGACAGTCCCCTTTTACTTACAAAGCTTTGACGGGCGCGAACGGCGCGACCGGAGGCGTGGACACTCTCCGTCTCACAGATAGCGAAGCGCGTCCGAGCCCAGGACGCGCTCGACCGCGTCGTGGAGCGCGGCGTCCATCGTGTCGGGCGCTCCGTCTTTCAACCGCTTCAGCGCGTACCGCGCGATGTTGATCCCGTCGCGCGCCGTGTACCGCTCGTCGGCCTCGTGCGCGGCCTGGAGGAAGTCCGTCACGTACTGGAGGATCTCGTCGTCCGCGAACGGCAGGTTCTCCGCGAGGATCGCCTTTTCTTCGTCGTGGTCCGGGAAGTCGAGTTGGATCTGCGGCTGCAGCCGCGAGTGGATGTAATCCGGCAGCTCGTAGGTCGATGCGTCGTCGTTCATGGTCGCGACGAAGCGGAACTCGGGGTGGGCGCGCACCTTGACGCCCGCCACGATCGACTCGACGTAGCGCCGGTTGTCGAGCAGCGGGGCGAGCGACGCCCACGACTTTTCGGACATGCGGTTCCCCTCGTCGACGATCGCGACGCTGCCTCGGAGCATCGCCGTGACCAGGGACGACGCCACGTAGCGGATCCCCCCCTCGCGGTCGATCACCGGCGTGATGAGCAGATCCTCGGGTCGCGTGTCCATCGTGGCCTGGAAGATGTAGACATCCTGGCCGCGGGCCTTTCCGGCGGCGTAGGCGAGGGTGGTCTTCCCCACGCCCGGCTTTCCGAGAAGGCGCGGATTCATGGGGAGGTCGCGCGGATCGACGACACTCCAGGCGGCCAGGAGCTGCTTCATGGTTTCGGCCTGGCCGACCCAGCGGATAGGAAGCTCGTCCGGGTGGGCGAGATGGAGGGCGACCCCCTCGATCTCGATCGTCGAGCTCGCCCGCTTTTCGGTCATCGGGTCAGGCGAGCTCGCGGAAGACCGCTTCGATCCGCTCGAACGCCCAGTCCAGCTCGTCCTTGGTCACGTTCAGCGGCGGCGCGAAGCGGATCGTGTGGACGTGGGTTTCCTTGCAGAGGAGCTGCTTGAAGCGCAGCGCCTCGCAGAACCGGCGGGCGCCGTTGGCCTCAGGCGTCAGCTCGAGGCCGATCCAAAGGCCTTTACCGCGCACTTCCTTGATCCACTTGCTCTTCAGGCCGCGGAGCTTTTCGAGGAAGTACGCGCCGAGCGTCGCGGAATTCTCGATCATCTTCTCGTCGATCAGGACCTTGAGCGCTTCGCGCGCGATCGCCGCGGCCATCGGGTTCCCACCGAAGGTCGAGCCGTGGTCGCCCGGCTTGTAGACGAGCATCACCGGATCGTCGGCCAGGATCGCCGAGACCGGGTAGAAGCCTCCGGAAAGCGCCTTGCCGACGATGACGATGTCGGGGCGGACGCCCTCGTGTTCGAAGCAAAAGAACTTCCCGGTGCGGCCGAGGCCCGACTGAATCTCGTCGCAGACGAACAACACGTTGTGCTTCTTGCAGAGCGCCTCGATGCCGCGCAGATAGCCCGCGGGCGGGAGGTGGATGCCGCTTTCCCCCTGGATCGGCTCGACCAGGATCGCGGCGACGTTGGGGTTCATCGCCTTTTCGATCGCCGCGAGGTCCCCATACGGGAGCATCGTGAATCCGGGCGTCAGCGGCCCGAAGCCGTCTTTGTACTGCTGCTCCTCGGAGAAGCTGATGATCGTCGTCGTGCGCCCGTGAAAATTCCCGGTGAAAACCAGGATCTCGGCGCGGTCCTTGGGGATCCCCTTGACCGTGTACCCCCACTTCCGGGAGAGCTTGATGGCGGTCTCGACGGCTTCGGCGCCGGAGTTCATCGGGAGCATCTTCTGGTAGCCCGAGAGTTGGGACATCTCTTTGTAGAGGAACCCGAGCTGATCGCTCCGGAACGCCCGCGAGGTGAGCGTCACGCGCTCGGACTGCTCGATCATCGCCTTGCGGATCCGCGGGTGCGCATGTCCTTGGTTCACCGCGGAGTAGGCGGCAAGGAAGTCGAGGTACTTGGTCCCCTCGACGTCCCAAACCCAGCATCCCGACGCACGATGAACGACGACGTCGAGGGGGTGGTAGTTATGGGCCCCGTAGTCGTCTTCGAGCTTGATGTAGTCGTTGGACTGTAGCTTGAGGGCTTCCATGCGCCACCTCCAAGAAAGAAGAGGCAAGATATCACGCCGCTGTTGACGCTTCCCGAGCCGGGCGGAATAATCCGGACCTCATGAGTAACCAATCGCCTGGCGATTTTCCCGTCGGGCGCAAGCAGCGCATCCTCCTCCGTATCGAGCGATTCAGCCGAGCGCGGTTCAAGCTCGTCTTCGCGGGCTCGTTGATCCTGTTCCTCGCCTCGATCTGGATCGGCTCTCGCATCAAGATCGAGTCCGACGTCTTGAACCTCATCCCGCGCGGGAACCGCCAGGTCGATACCTTTCGGGAGGCGCTCCACGAGTTCGGCTCGATCGATTACCTCATCGTCCTGCTCGAGGCCGCCGAGGACGAAGGCCCGGACGAAATCGAGGATTTTGCCGATCTGTTCGCCGACAAGCTGAGGGCGCGCGAGGATCTCGTTCTGAGCGTCGAGTACCGGTTCCAGCCCGACGCCAAGTTCATGCAGCTCTTCTCGGAAAACGCCCTGCTCTTCGTCCCCCCGGACCAACTCCCTCAGATCGCCGGCAAGCTCGATGACGAGGCGATCCGCCGGCAGATCCGCGAGAACAAGGTCTCGCTCTCCTCGCCCACGGCATCGATCGCCGAGGGTCTCCTGCTTCGGGACCCGCTCGGCCTGATGCCGCTGTTCGTCGACCGGCTGCTGGCCCACCGCGGCGCGCTCAAGGTCGATCTCTCCGACGGGTACTACCTCGCGAAGGACAACCGCACCCTGATCATGCTGGTGAAGCCGTCCCACCCGTCGCAGGATCTCGCATTCTCACGAAAGCTCCTCGCCGCGGCACGAGAGGACGCGGAGAGTGTGCGCGCCACGCTCCTCGCCGATGACGCCGGGGGAAGCCGCACTCGGTTGCGCTTCGGCGGCAACCCGGCGGCGCTCACCGAGGAATCGGGGCTGTTGAAGCGAACGGTGGTCCTGAACGGCGTCGTCGCGTTCGTCGCGGTCGTCCTCCTCTACTGGGTCTGTTATCGGCGGTTCGCCGCGCTGTTTTACTCCTCCGTGCCGCTGATCGTCGGCCAGGCGATCACCTTTGCGGTCGCCGCGATCGTGCTCGGGAGCCTCAACTCGGCCTCGGCGTCGCTTCCCGCCCTGTTGATGGGGTTGGGGACCGACTTCACGATCCTGATGTACGCGCGCTACGTGGAGGAGCGCCAGGGCGGCGCGTCCTCTGCCGAGGCGACCGAGCGGATGGTCGGCGAGGCGGGACTCGGCGTGTTCACGGGGGCCATCACCTCCGCCGGGACGTTTTACGCGATGTGCGTGGGCAGCTTCCGCGGCCTGCGCGACCTCGGCTTTCTGGTGGGAACGGGGGTTCTCATCTGCGCGGTGGCGATTCTTTTTCTCCTTCCGGCGATGATCGCGTGGAACGAGGGGTCCGGGAAGACCCGTGAACGCAAGGTCAAGAAGCTTCATCTGCAGTCCTTGGGGCTCGAGCACCTGATCTCGTTTTCGGTCAAGCATCGGGCCCTCGTGATCGGGGGGATCTCGGCCCTGACGATCGCCGCTTCGGCGCTGGCGCTGAATCTGGAGTTCGATGCGAGCGTCGATTCGCTGCGGAGCGCCGACGCTCCGTCGTTTGCGGTCCAAAAAGAGATCACCGAGAAGTTCGGGGCGTCGCTGTCTTACATGATGGCGATCGCCGAAGGGCCCAACGTCGACGAGGCGGTCCGAAGGACCCACGTGATCGAGGAGCGCCTGAAGCCGTTTCTCGCGGACGGCACCGTCGGATCGTACGAGTCCATCCTCACCTACCTCCCGCTGGCCGAACGGCAACAGCGGGTCATCGCCACGGTCCGCGAGCAAAAAATGACGGCTTTCAATGCGGAACGCATCCGGACGACGCTGCGCGCGGCGCTTGCGGAAAACGGCTTCCGCGAGGAAGCGTTCGCGGCCTACTTCGACCAGATGCAGCGCTTCTTGGCGCCGGCCCGGCCGATCACCCTGGACGATCTCGAGAACAACGGTCTCGGCCGGATCGTCGAGCGCTACGTGCACCGCGACGCTGGCCGCGTGAAGATCGTGACGTATCTCCACACGACCGACCCCAAGTGGCGGCGTACGCCACCGCCGAGGTTGGTCGAGGCCCTCGAGGGCGGCGACCCGGGCATCGTCGTGACCGGAACGAACGTCGTCGGGCGCGAGCTGCGACGGATCTACCTGCACGACTCGCGGGTCGCGGTCGCGCTCGGCCTTGCGCTCGTGGCGTTGCTGCTTTGGTTCGACTTCAGGAGCCTGAGACTGACGGCGATCGCACTCGCGCAGGTCGTTTCCGGCGTGCTCATGATGCTCGGAGCCATGAAGCTCGCCGGGATGCAGATCAACTACGCGAATGCGTTCGTCGCCACGATGATCATGGGGGTCGGGATCGATTACGCGATCCACCTCGTCCATCGCCTCGAGGCCAACGGCGGCGTGCTCGACGAAGGCGTCTTCGAGACGGGCAAAGGGGTCGCCCTGGCCGCGGCCACCAACGTCGCGGGCTTCGGGACGCTCGCCTTCGGCAACTACCCGGCGATGCGCAGCGTCGGCATCGTGGCGCTCATCGGCTCCTTGACGTGCTTGCTGACGGCACTCACCTTAGTTCCCGCATTGATGGCGAAGGCCTCGACACGACCCGAGGAGACGAAGTGATCCTCCCGCTCCCGCTCATCGCTCTGCTCCTCGGCCTCGTCGAGGGCGTCACGGAGTTTCTTCCGATCTCTTCCACGGGCCATCTCATCCTGGTCGAGCGCTTGTGTGGGCTCGACGGTGCGCGCGCCGAAGTGTTCGCGATCTTCATCCAACTGGGCGCCGTGCTGGCCGTGATCGTCGAAGAACGCGCGAAGCTCCTCGGTGCGGCCCGCGGGCTGCTGGGGCACACGGGGGACCGGGTCCTGGCGACGAGCGTTGCGATCGCGTTCGTCCCGGCGGTGGTTCTCGGACTGCTCACGCACCACTGGATCACCGAGCATCTGTTCGGACCGCGAACCGTCGCGGCAGCCCTCTTTTGCGGGGGAATCGCGATCCTGGCGGTCGAGCGATGGAAGCCCGCGTCCACGATCGATCAAGCCACGGGCGTGGGCCCCGGGCGCGCGGCGTTGATCGGCCTCGCACAATGCGTGTCGCTGTGGCCGGGGTTTTCCCGCTCGGCGGCAACGATCCTCGGCGGCCTGCTGTGCGGGGTCGACCGGAAAGCCTCGACCGAATTTTCGTTCTTTCTCGCGATTCCGACGCTGGGCGCCGCGACCCTGTACGAATTCTGGAAGGAGCGCCACGCGCTCATCCCCGGCGATCTCGCGTGGTTGCTGATCGCGACCGCGGTCTCCTTCGTCGTCGCGTGGGGGGCGATCCGGTGGCTGCTGCGCTTCGTGGCCTCGCACGACCTCGGGGTCTTCGCGTGGTACCGCATCGCCCTCGCGTTTCTGGTGCTTGCCGCGTTGCGGTAGGTGCCGCTATCCGAAGATCATCGCTATCCCGGCGAGCGTCATCACGAGGGCCGCGCCGAGTCCAAGCACATTCAGCCAGCGGCCGTTCACCTCGCGACCCATGACGCGTGGGTTGTTGCAGACGACGACGATGATCACGATCAGCGGAGGCGCAAGCAGTCCGTTCAGCACCGCCGACCAGAAAAGCATCTTGATGGCGCTGACGTCGGAAAGATCCAGCGCCAGTCCCGCGATCATGGCGACCGCAATCACCGCGTAGAATTTCGGAGCCATTCGCGGCCGTTCGTTCATCCCGCTCCGCCACGCGAAGGCCTCGGAGACGGCGTACGCGGCCGAGCCGGCCAGGACCGGCACGGCGAGCATTCCGGTCCCGATCAGGCCGAACGCGAACAGCGCATAGGCCGCGTCTCCGGCAAGGGGGCGCAGCGCCTCGGCGGCCTGGCGGGCGGTGTCGATTTCACGTTGCCCGGAGAGGTAAAGCGTCGCGCCGGTCGTCAAGATGATGAAGTACATGATCAGGTTCGAGAACGACATCCCGACGACCGTATCCGTTCGGGCGGCGCGCAGTTCTTCGGCTGTGGCTCCCGTCCGCTCGGCGACGGTCAATTTCCCCGCCGCTTTGTCTTCTTCCACTTCCTGCGCCGCCTGCCAGAAGAAGAGATACGGCGAGATCGTCGTGCCGAGGATGGCCACCAGCATCATCAGATAATGGCGATCGAGACGGAGCCGCGGCCGGAAGCTCGCCTCGAGCACGGCCGGCCACTCCGGTCTGGCCAATACGGCCGCCACGACGTAAGCGAACAGCACGAGCGTGAGCCACTTGAAGATGCGCGCGATCGTGCGGTAGGAGGTGAAAAAGAGCAAGGCGAGCACGAGGACGGCGAAAGGCACATGGAACCAGAGCGAGTTCAGCCCGGTCAGCAACTCCATGGCTTCGGCCATGCCGCCCAGATCCGCCGCGATGTTGACGGTGTTGGCGACCAGCAGCAGCGTGCAGGCAAACCATAAAACGCGGCGCGAATAGTAGCGCCTCAGGACGCTCGCCAATCCGCGCCCCGACACCAGCCCGATGCGGGCGCACATCAGTTGCACCGCCGACATCAAGGGAAGGCTGAGCCAGGCGGTCCAGAGCATGCCGTAGCCGAATGCGGCGCCCGCCGAGGCGTACGTCGAAATGCCCGATGGGTCGTCGTCGGCCGCGCCGGTGATCAACCCGGGGCCGAGGTCACGGAAGAAGCGGCGCACCGGGCCGAGTGACGCCGGTGCACGGCGCGAAGGCTCCGCGGCGGCGTCTCCACCCTCCACTTCAGTGCGATCCTGGGAGAGTTGCGGTAGGAGCAGTATGGCGAATGAACGCCTCGATGCGCTCGGCCACCTTCTCGAACGCGGCGCCGAAATGGTGCCCTCCCGGAATCTCCTCGTGCACGAGCCCCGTGACGCCGGGTGCGTGACAGCCGCTGTCCTTGTCCGCCGTGCCGTCGAGGCAAAAAATCGGAAGGCCGCCGAGCTGCGCGAGCGAGGCGGCGACCGGGTGATCGGTCGACCCCCCGCCTTTCCTGATCCAGTCGAGGGGGCTGACTTCAAACGTCGCGAAAGGCCCCGGCTCGAGCAGCACGAGCCCCACGATGCGTGACAGCACGCCGCGATTCGGCGCGGCCGCGCCCGCAAGCGCCGCCGGAACGGCCTCGGCCCCGAACGAGTAGCCACCGGCGAAGACCCTGACTCCGTCAGGGATCGAGCCGACCAATCGTCCGAGGTCGGAGCGGAATTGCTCCGGAGTCTTGGCCTTCCAGAAGTACCGCAACGCGTTCCATCCGACGACGGCGATGCCGCGTGAGGCGAGCTCGGAGGCGACCGTCCGGTCCAGGTCCGCCCACCCGCCGTCGCCCGAGACGAACACCACGACCTCGGTCGCATGGTCGGGCCAGGTCACCTCGAGCGGAAGATCGAGCTCGTCGAAGCGCGTTTGCGCGCTCTTCACCGGGGCTCCGAACAGACTCTCGGGCGCAAGCAGCGCCGCCGTGGCGTCGTCGAACGCCTTACCCCAGCGCGACGGCACGCTGAAGCCGTGGCCGACCTTCTCCAAACGGAACAGGCGCGCGGACGGGATCGCGTCGACGAACGCCGTGGTGGCCTCCGCGGAACAGACCTGGTCGATCAAGCCTTGCAGCACATGCCACGGTGGGACGAGATCGCGCCTCTCCGGGAGCCATCCGAGATGCTTCGCGCTTTCGTAGGACGGATGCCAGTCCCCGCTGCCGCACATCGGCCGCGCAACCTCGATGTCGGGACAGAAGCCGAGGCTCACCGCACCCGTGAACGTCGTGGACGGCGCTTGCGCGAGCGCGCCGTACACGACGGTCGCACCGGAGGAGTAGCCGACGAGGATGGGGGGCACGTAGCGCGGCAGGCCGTATCGCTTCTCGAGCGCCTGCGCCGCGGGCTCGAGCTCGCCCGCCGGATACCAGCATCGGCCCGGTTGACGCTCGGCGGCCTTCTGCCAGGCCGGCATCGACAATCCCGCGACGATCGCGCGCGGAGCCAGGCGGCGCGCCATGTCCACAACGCCGAGTTTCCACCCGCCGTCGCCCGACACGAAGAGCACGACGCCGCGGGCGTTTTCGATCGGCTCCGGCCGATAGACGCTGACGGTCCCGAAACCGGGAAGTTCGACCTGCTCGACGACGGTGGTCACGGTCGAGGCGGCGAGCACGACGGCGGCGAGGATCACGTGTTGGCTCCTTTCGTTCGAAATGAAACCATCGAGCGCCACCCCCCCGAGATCAGGAGCGTGGTCGACGCGATCGCCACCGGCCAGTCCCACGGACGCGGATAGGCCATGTATCGCGGCTCCCAATCGGGATCGAATTTCTCCTTGAAGCGGCGCAGTCCCTGATAGTTGTACCAGGCCTCGCCATAGCGCACGAAACGATGCGCGAGCCGCTCGATCGGACGCGCCCAGCGCAACTCCCCGACCGCGGCGAGCGGGGCCATGCCCAGGTTGAAGCGCGTGAAGCCGCGCTCTTTTCCGTGGAGCATCAGCTTGAGAAAGAGATAGTCCATGGCGCCGTGTAGGCCATGCTCCCCCTCGGGATCGACGTGACGCATCAGGTCGACCGTGAGCTCCTCGCCCCGCGGGCCGTCGAGTACGTTGGCGAACGCGGCGACGGAACCCGTGGCGTCGAGCACGAGCGCGCAGGGAAAGCGGCGAAGGTAGGGCTCGTCGAAGCGCCCAATCGAGAACCCTTTCTCGGCGACGCCCTTGCCGGTCAGCCACTCCTCGGACACGCGCCGTAGTTCGGGGAGCCGGGACTCGAGGGCCGCCCCTTCCACGAGGACGAACGTACCGCCCTGCCGCTCGACCGCGTTGATCGTATGGCGCCAGGACTTGGCCTTGTTCCCCTTCAGGTCGAAGCGCGCGAGATCGACGGTCGCCTCCTCGCCGAGCTTGAAAAAGGTGAATCCGAAATCGTGCGCGACCGGCAACAGCGCGGGCGTGAGCTGGTACAAGAGCACCTCGCGATCGTGATCGGCCGCATGGCGCAGGAACGCCTCGAGAAGCTCGCGTTCGCGGCCGGGCCCGCAGACCGGATCGGAATACACCACGAGGAACTTCCCTGCGGTGCGGTAGGCGATGAACTCAGGCGAGTCCGGGTGGGCCCGGAACAGCGCCTTATCCCCGGTCGCCACGAGCATGGCGTTGGTGTTCCTGCCGAAACGCTTCGACTCCTCCAGCGCGCGTCGGATGTCTTTCTCGTCCGGCAGGACATCTTGCACGCCCGACCTCTGCCCGAGCCGCAGCGCCGACACCGTGGCGACGACGACCAGCAACAGAAGCCCACGCGCGTTCCGCTCGCCCTGCGCGAACGTCTCGAAGCGCAAAAAGACGTTGTCGAGCCTCGGAAATCCGGCAAACGAACCGACGCCCACCGCCACGAAGAGCAGGACCGCGAAAACGCCCGTGGAGACGAGATATTCGTTCGACGGGCGCAGCCGGCCCTCCCGGTCGAACGCCTGACGGAACACGGCGAGCAGCGCCGCCGCCACGACGAGGACGATCGCCTCTTCGTAATCCAGACCCTTCGTGAACGTCGCGATCGCTCCCGCGGAAAACAGTGCGAGCGCGATGCGCCGGCTTCCGCTGTAGCCGCGCGCGAGCCCGCGCGCAACGATCAGCAGCAGGAAGCCCATCGCCACGGAAACGCCGTGGGAGATCTCCACGAGAGCGACCGGCACGGTGTTCTCGAGAAAACGCAACCGTTCGTGAAGCGCGGGGGACGCGGCGCTCCCGAGCAAAAGCGCGCCGCAGACGAAGGCGTACGTCGCCAGCGCCGAGCGCACGAAGACCGCCGTGCGTCGCCCGGCGCGGACGAGGTGCCCACTCAGTACGACCGTCGCCGCCAAGAACGGAAGCACGTAATAGACGAGCCGATAGAGCAGCAACGCGGCGACCACGCGGTCATGTCCGCCGGCAAGGCCGGCGAGCCGGATGCTCCAAAACAGATCCGCGGAGCCGAGCCCTCCCGGAACGAAGCTGAGGAGCCCGACGAACTGTCCGAAGAAGAACACGCGAAGCGACTGGCCCGCGGTGACGTCACCGTACGTGCCGTCGACGGCGAGGTGGAAGACGGCCCACGCGAGAAGCCAATCGACCAACGCGACGCCTACGAGCACGAACGCGGAGAGACGTCGCTGGGGATCCGCGGGCCGGGAGCCGGGAATCAGTCCGGAGCGCCACGTGGCGGCGATCGCGACCCCGATGGCGAAGGCCAGCGCAATGCGGGCGCCCGGTCCGTCGGCGAATTCCGGCAAGGGAAGCGCGACGGCGATACACCACACCGCGAGGCCGCCGCTGAAGCTCGCGATGATGGCCGCCAGTCCACGGCGTGCTCGCACGGAATCGACTTGAAGCGGCTGGTAGAGCCAGAGGCGAAGCGCCGGCCCCGCCAAGGGGCCGACCGCCAGGAAATTGCTCCACGCGAAACTGACGACGCCCACACCCCATCGCGACGCCGTGGGAGGGGAGAGCGACCGTGGGCCCAGCGCGGCGACGTCGTAGAAGCCCGCGACGGCGAGGTTGACCGCCGTCACGGCGAGCAGCGAGAGGACCAGTTGCGGATCGGTGGCGCCAAGGAGCCGCCGGACCTCGACGAGGTCGACTTGCTTCAACTCGCGCCAACCGATCGCTGCGAGCGCAACAAGCAGCAGCCACGGCCACGCGGTGCGAAGGAACGGGAGAAGGCGTCGCGCGCCGCCGCTCATCGATCAATCGGGGGACGTGTGGCGCCGAGAACGCAGGCGGGCATGGCGCGTGATTCTAGGTGGGGCATGGGAACGGACGCAAGCCGCCCCGTTTTCATCGAGACATCGACCGCGGCGAGGTTCGCGGCGCTTCGATGCCGCGGTTAGAATCGATCCCTCATGGACAGCACTCGCGAAGGCTATTTGCTCCCGAAGCCGCTCCAGATATTGGCTCGATGGCCCCCCACCCGCATCATGGCTCTGGCCGTGGCGCTTTCCATCGCGCTCGTAGCGTGGATTATTGGACCACGCGCTGCGGTCCTGCTTTCGTTGTTCTGCGTAAGCGTTTGGACCATCGCCGATGCGCAACCCTGGCCGTCGACGTTCCCTCCGGTCATCGACTTCTGGAGCGCCGCAGGGAGGGGTTCGGGGGCAAACGCATCCTTGCTGCGGCCCGAGTTTTCGGCTGGGCCGGAGCCGAAGAGACGCAGCACCGGATCCTCGATGCTCTGGATGCGTTCGCGCGGGGGAACTATCACGACGACGTCACGACGGTCGTTCTCATGGTGAAACCCAACGGGAGTACATGATGCCGGAACCCAAATCGCTGACCGTCGCGCAACGCGCCCTGGGCGACATGTCGCCCGACGATTTCCGAGACGCCGCGCATCGTGTCGCCGATCTCTCGGCCGATTACCTCGATCGCCTCGAAGGTTACGACGTGCTGCCGAAGATTGCACCGGGGGCCACGAGGGCCAAGCTTCCCGCCTCGCCGCCCGCGGCCCCGCAGCCGCTCGACGACATCCTCGCCGACTACCGCTCGATCATCGAGCCTTTCATCACGCACTGGCAGCATCCGATGTTCATGGCCTATTTCCCGAGCGTCGCTTCGGGACCGGGGATCCTGGGAGAGTGGCTCTCTTCGACGCTGAACTCGAACGTCATGCTTTGGCGGAATGCACCGTCCTCGACCGAGCTCGAGGAAGTGGTCGTGTCGTGGCTGCGGCAGATGCTCGGCCTTCCCGACGCGTTCGACGGGATGTTCACCGACACCGCGTCGATCTCGTCGCTCTTGTCGATCGTCGCGGCTCGGCACGCGGTCCCGGGGCTGGACGCGCGCGACGAAGGTCTGGCGGGGCGGGCCGGGCTGGGCCGCCTGAGGATGTACGTCTCATCGGAGTCGCATTCGTCGATCGAAAAGGCGGCGATCGTTGCTGGAATCGGCCGCGCGGGCGTACGGCGGATCCCCGTGGACGGCGAGTACCGGATGAGGACGGACGCGCTCGCCGCCGCAATCGTCGAGGACCGCGCCGCAGGGTGGACGCCGTTTTGCGTCGTCGCCACACTCGGGACCACCTCCTCGACGAGCGTCGACCCGTGCGAGGCGATCGCCGCGATCTGCCGTCAGGAGAGTCTCTGGCTGCACGTCGATGCCGCGTATGCCGGCGCGGCCGCGATCGTTCCGGAAATGCGCCCGCTCCTGGCCGGCTGGGAGCGCGCCGATTCGATCGTGGTCAACCCGCACAAGTGGATGTTCACGCCGTTCGACGCGTCGCTCTTGCTGTTTCGCAGCCCCGAGACGTTTCGCGACGCGTTCAGCCTGGTCCCTGAGTACCTGCGCACTCCGGAGGCCGGCGGGGTGCACAATTTCAACGAGTACGGCATCCAACTCGGGCGCCGCTTCCGCGCGCTGAAAATGTGGATGCAGATCCGCTGGTTCGGCGTCGACGGCATGGCCGCGCGCTTGCGAGAGCATGTGCGCCTCGCGCAGGTGCTCGCGTCGTGGGTCGACGCCGATCCCGACTGGGAGCGGCTCGCCCCCGTGCCGTTCGCGACCGTTTGTTTGCGCTACCGCAAGGGTAACGATCTCGACGCGAAAAACGCCGCGATCCTCGAGCGTGTCAACGCCTCGGGCAAGGTCTACCTCTCGCACACGAAGCTCGACGGCCGCTATGCGCTGCGCGTGGCGATTGGAAACCCGCGGCAAACCGAAGACCATGTCGCGAGGTGTTGGGCAATCTTGAAAGAAGCCGCGCCAACTCCGAATTTGTAAGAAAAAGGGGACTGTCCCCTATTTCCTGAGCGCGGCGATCATCTCGGGGGGGACGTCGAGGAGGTCGTTGAACTCGCCGGCGCCGCGCAGCCATTCGCCGCCGTCGAAGGTCACGACCTCGCCGCGCATCCAGTCCGACGCATCGGACACGAGAAACGCCGCGAGCTCGGCGAGTTCTTCCTGTGTGCCGAACCGACCGGCGGGGATGCGGCGTTTCCGCGCCTTCTTGAGCTCGGCGGTCGGAAGCAGCCGGGAAAACGCGCCCTCGGTCGGGATGGGGCCTGGAGCGATCGCGTTCAACCGGATGCCATGCCGCGCCCACTCGACGGCGAGCGAGCGGGTCAGCGCGACAACTCCGGCTTTTGCGCATGCGCTCGGAAGCACGAAGCCGGATCCTGTGGCCGCGTAAGTCGTCGCGATCGACAGGACGGTGCCGCCTCGCTTTTCTTCGATCCAGAGGCGCCCCGCAGCGCGCGTGCAATGAAACGTGCCGTGGAGCACGATCGCAACCACCGACGCGAAACCGTTGGGGGTCAGCTCTTCCGACGGACACAGGAAGTTGCCGGCGGCGTTGTTGACGAGGATATCGGGGGTCCCGAGCGTCTCGCGAACGCGTGCGAGCGCGGTGTCGACCTGGCTCGCGTCGCGCACGTCGCACGGCGCGGCCGCCGCGCGTCCGCCTGCGCCGATGATCTCCGCCACGACGCCGTCGAGCGGTTCGAGCCGGCGCCCGGACACCGCAACCGCGGCGCCGAGCGCCGCGAACCGAAGGGCCATCGCGCGCCCCAAGCCGGTGCCGCCGCCGGTGATCCACGCGGTCTTGCCGCGCAAAACATCAGGGGCGAGCGCGGACTTGAAGCCGGTCACTTTGCGGACGGCGGGGGCGAGGCCGCCTTGGTCCCTGCCGCGGCCGGGAAGAACCGGGCGAGCCACGCGGCGGCCGTCGTCCAGCCGAAGATGACCAAGCCGAACAAGACGCCCGAGCCCAAGTAGGCCGTACGCGTCCCGGTGCGCACGAGGTCGGTCATCGAGCCGGCGGGCACCGTTTTGTCGAAGAGCAGGAAGAATTTTTGTCCCGCGATCACTCCGATTCCGACGCTGACGAGCAAGCTCAAGACGAGGCCGATCAAGCGTTTCGACATGTCGTATCTCCCTTACCACCGCGCCAGCGCGCGCAGCGCCGCGGTGACGTCGTCCTGCGAGGGGAGAATCGCCGCTTCGAGCGATGGGGCGTAGGGCGGGAAGCAGTCCTTGGCGGCGACGCGGCCGACCGGCGCGTCGAGCGCGTCGAAGCAATTCTCGGCGATGCGTGCGGCGATCTCGCCGCCGAACCCGTTGTTGCGCTGCGCCTCGTGGACGACGATCGCTTTTCCGGTCTTGCGTACGGACGAGAAAATGAGGTCCTCGTCCAGCGGCACGAGGGTGCGCAGGTCGATCACCTCGACCGAGAACCCCTCGCGTTCCAGCTCCGCCGCGGCGCGCTGGCAACGCACCACGCCGCTTCCCCACGTGATCGCGGTCATGTCGGTGCCTTGCTGCACGACCTTGCCCTTGCCGAACGGGATCAGGTAGTCGGCGTCCGGCTCCAACGACTTGGAAAAGACCTGGCGGTAGAGCCCCTTGTGCTCGAAGAAGATGACGGGATCGTCGATGCGGCACGCGGTTTTCATCAGGCCCTTGGCGTCCGCGGCGTTCGACGGGTAGGCGACGTACCACCCCGGCGTGTGGATGTAGAGCGATTCGGGGCACTGCGAGTGAAACGGGCCGCCCCGGATGTAACCGCCGGTCGCCATCCGCACGACCATCGGGCAGGACCACACGCCTCCCGACCGCCAGCGCAGCGTCGAAATTTCGTTCCGGATCTGCATGTAGGCCGGGTAGGAGTAGTCGGAGAACTGGATTTCGACGACCGGCTTGTAGCCGCCGGTCGCCATCCCGGCGGCGACGCCGATGATCGTGGCCTCCGCGAGCGGAGCGTTTTCGACGCGAGTCGGGTGGGCGTCGGTCAGGCCGCGCGTCACGCCGAAGACGCCCCCCTTCGGATCGGCGATGTCCTCGCCCCACATCACGATTTTCGGGTTGCGATCCATCTCTTCGCGCAGCGCGTGGTTCAAGGCGTCGATCATCGTGATCGGAGTCTGGGAGATCGCCTTCGGCTCGCGCTCGACGTCGACCGGCTGAACCCCCGAGAAGATGTGCAGCGCCGCGGTCTCGGGCGCCGGGTCCGCTGCTCCGTCGGCCTCGTCCGCGGCGGCGTTGACGCCTGTTTTGATCTCGTCGCGCATCGTCTTGAGGCTCGCTTCGTCCAAGAGTCCCCACGACAGCACGCGCCCCGAGGTGTGTGCGATCGGGTCGCGCCGGCGCGCCTCCTCGAGCTCTTCTTCGGTGCGGTACTTCGCCTGATCGTCGGAGGACGAGTGCGAGTCCATGCGCACGACGCGCGCCTCGACGAGCAGCGGTCCGGCGCCGACGCGCATCGCCGCCACCAGCGGCTTCAGCGTCTTGTACATTTCGGTGAACTGCGTGCCGTCCACCTCGACCGAGCGGACCTTGAACCCCTTGGCGATCGTGTGGATCTCGGAGCCGGTCTGGACCGACTGGGGTACGCTGATCGCGTAGCCGTTGTTCTGCACGAGGAACAGGACGGGGAGTTGATCGCGGCCGGCGTAGTTCAAGGCCTCGAAAAACTCGCCCTCCGAGGTCGCGCCCTCGCCGGAAGAGACGTACACGATTTCGTCGCGTCCGTCGGCTTTGACGGCCTTCGCCATCCCCGCGGCCTGGAGATACTGCGTGCCGGTGCACGCCGTGGGGGAGACGACGCGCAACGCCCTCGACGAGAAATGCTCGCTCATGTTCCGTCCGCCGCCGCAGGGGTCGTCCGCCTTCGAGAGCATGTGCAAGAAGATGTCCTTCGGCGACATCCCCAGCCCCACCATGAGGGCCTTTTCGCGGTAGTACGGGAAGAACCAGTCCTTGCCGGGGGCCAGGAGCAACGACATCGCGATCTGGAGCTTTTCGTGGCCCCGCGTCGACGCGTGGAACGAGACCTTGCCGGCGCGGACGAACACCTTCAGACGCTCCTCGATGGAGTCGACGGTGAGCATTTTGTGGAGCAGGTCGAGATAGATCGCCCGGTCGAGCTCGAGGGCGGGGCCCCCGGCAACGGCCGATGACGGGGACGCACTGGAAGGCTTACGTGACATCGGAATCTCCTTCGACGAACGGATGAGAGTCATCTTGGCCCATGTTCCCGGTTCTTTCAATCTCAGCGGGTCTGGGGCTCCCATCGTGTTAAGTTGCAGCCGGGCGGCGAAAAGACGCCCCACGGGAGGAATTCATGGGCGAACTCGCCGCAAAGCCGATCGTTCTCGTCGCCATGGGCGGCCACGCTTTCATGCAGAAGGGGGAGAAGGGGACGATCGAGGAACACGAGCGCAACGCCGCCGAGATCGCGCGGCTCCTGATGACGCTCGTCGAGAAGGAATACCAGCTCGTCATCACGCATGGGAACGGCCCCCAGGTCGGGGCTTTGCTGTTGCAGCAGGAATGTTCGAAGGACGACACGCCGTCGATGCCCTTGGATGTGCTCGTCGCCATGACCGAGGGAAGCCTCGGCTACGTGCTCCAGCAAAACCTTTTGAACCAGCTCCGCCGCAAGGACGTCAGGCGCTACGTCGTGACCGTCGTGACGCAGGTGCTTGTCGACGAATCCGACCCCGCCTTCAAGAACCCGACCAAGCCGATCGGCCCTTTCCTGACCCAAGAGGAGGCCGAGAGGCGTCGTGATCAACTCGGTTGGATCGTCAAAGAAGATGCGGGGCGCGGCTGGCGCCGCCTCGTGCCGTCGCCGCGCCCGCTGCGCGTCATTCAACGGCACATGATCCGCGAGGCCGCGCGCTCGGGGCACATCGTCATCGCGTGCGGGGGCGGCGGCATTCCCATCAAAAAGAACGCCGACGATTCGTACGCGGGCGTCGAGGCCGTCATCGACAAGGACCTGACCTCGAGCGTGCTCGCCACCGACGTCGGCGCCGCGCTCCTCGTCATCCTGACCGCCGTGCCCCAGGTCTTCCTCAACTTCGGGACGCGCGACCAGCGCGCGCTGGGTGC
>JANMVW010000315.1:0-7272 GCA_031393555.1 Acidobacteriota bacterium | reverse complement strand
GATGTTCACGTCGGTCGTGCCGGCGCCCGCGGACTTCTTGAATATCCCAGGGGCGTTGTTGTTGAACGCCACCCCCGCGCCGCCACCGGTGATCGCCGCATCGCTCTGACAGTCCCAGGTGCCGGTGTTGTTGATCACGGCGGCCGCGGTGACGTTCAAGGCGCCGGTCCCGCTCCAGGTCGTCGCGCCGGGAGTGTTGAGGACTCGCGAGGAGTTGAGGATCTTGCCGGCCGCCCCCCCGATGGCCAGGCCGCCGTTGGCCTGGGTCGTCCCCGCGCCCGACATCGTCCCGCCGGTCCAGGTGATCGGTCCCGAGACCGTGAGGCTCCCGCTCCCGGAGAGCGTTCCCGCGCTAAGCGAGAAGGCCCCGGCGACCTGGGAGGCGCTGGCCAGGGAAAGCGTGCCGCCCGATATCCCCAGCGACCCCGAGGCGGTCACGGTGACGCTGTTGACGGTCTGCGTTCCCGACGGCACGGTCACGTTGAAGCCGTCGATGCAGACGTCGTCGGAAACGCCGGGCAGCACATTGAGGTCCCAGTTCGCGGCGGTCTGCCAGACGCCGGTGCCGGCGGAGTTGTCGAAGTTGATCGTCCCGGGGCATGCGGCGGCGAGCGGCGCCTTCGGTGCGCCGGGTAGGACGACGAGCACCGCGCTCGCATTCCCCGCTATCGGACCGACGAGACGAGCTCTCGGGTCAACCCCAATCGCTCCGCGCGTCGAACCGGCGATGAGGACCGCGCCGTCAGCGGCTATCGCGACTGTCCCCGGACGGTCGAGGGCCGCGATCCGCGCCACGACTCGCCCGGAGTCGGGATCGTCCGTGGTCCTGCGGGAGACGACGACCCCGGCTTCGGTCTGCTCGGCAATCCATGTTTGCCCATCGGCGTCGGCTGACTCCGCGACGCGCGTGGTGTCGTCGGGAGCCGACGCAACGCCCTCCGCGGCCTCGGACCCTTCGCCGTCAAGGAGCGCCGGGAACGGAAGCGAAGTTCCGTCCCCTGCAACGCGCGCGACAAAAGCGTTGAGCCCGTCTGCCGCCGGGTCGATCGATTGATCCTGGGGGAAATCCATAGCCAGAGTCGCACCCGCAAGAACGGCGTCACCTTGGGGAGTCACGGCGAGGCCGGCCAGGCGGCTCGATCCCGCTCCGCCCAGATAGGCGACCCAGGCCAGGCTCGAACGATCAGGCCCGAGTTTGACGACGAACGCGTCCTGTACCCCTCGGCTGCGCTCGACGGTTCCAGCCACGAAGACACTCCCGTCGGCTCCGAGCGCGAGCCGCACCTCATGGTCTTCAACGGGGCTTCCGGCCGACGGGGGCGCGACGACCTCGATCACGGTCCTGAGCGTCCAGCCGGCCGAGACGTCCCCGCCGACGACGGGGGCAGCCTTGCCCCGCGGTTCGCGCGGCAGCAGGGTTGGCGACAATCGAAGCGACGCCCCGTCGAGGTCAACCACCGCTTCTTGATCGAAGGCCTTCAAAACTCCGTCCACCGCCCAACCAAGCAGCGCCGGATCCACCCCTGGCGCTCCGCGTAGCTCGGCCACGAGCCTCTCGCCGTCGGCCGAAAGCGACAGCTCGACACCCGGGCTGGCCTCGCGGATCAGCACCCCTTCAAACAGCGGGATCCCGGTGATCCAGTCGGCCTCGCGCTGACCCACGAACACGTTCGCGGTCGCAGCCAGAGCGTCGATTCCCTCGACCTCCGCGGCCATGCCGGCGACGGGCTCGAGTGTCAGCACTCTGGTGCGACCCTGAGACGAGATGCGGACCGCACCTCCGACCAGCACCTGGATATCGAAGCTGCGGCTACGATGGGAGAAAAAGACGTCCGGGGAGAATTGACCTCGGTTGGCCTCGAAGCTGGTGGCTAGCCCCTCAGGCGCTGCCCAAGCGGGAGGGGCCAGCGTGGTCACGAACACCAGCACGAATACGGCGGTCGCGGCGAAATATCTCATGGCTCACTCCCCGATCCGGCACCCGGGTCGCCCGGTGACGGCGCTCACCTAGGTAAATCGGAAACGGGAGGGGAAACCCGCCAGGGGGGGCCTACGAATTGGCGTTTTTCAGCGCGGCCTTCGTCGCCGGATGGTCTGCGCCCAGGGTCGTGCTCAAGTGCTGAAGGGCCCCCTTGAAACTGGCTCGGGCCGCGTCGCGAGCTCCAACGGCCAGCTGGAACTCGCCACGGGCGGCCAAGGAAAAGCCGACGAGGTACGACGGCGAGTCCTTCTCAACGAAGGACTCGGCCAGCGCGAGAGCGCGATCGACGGACTCGATTGCGGCAGCACCATGGCCCAGTGCCTGTTGGGCCTGCGCGAGGGCGACCAGCGCCCGAACGTTCAAGGCAATCTTCTGCGGTTCGCCACCGAAAATCTCGACTGCCCGCGCGAACGCGGCGCGTGCCGACTCCTGATCGCCCCGGGCGGCGGCAAGCCGGCCCGTCCAATAGGTCCATTGCGCCCGCCGGAAAGAATTGAAGCGCTGATCCTTGAGGTACGGCCTGACTTTCTCCAACTGGGTCGAGGCCAAAGTGAGGTCCCCCCGTTCGATCGAGATCCCCGCGAGGCTCATCATCGCGTCGTACGCGATGCGCCATTCGCCGCGCGCCATCGCCACGCGGATCGATTCTTCCATCAACGCCGCGCCTTCCTCGTAGCGCGCCAGCTCCACCAACACTCCGGCTAGGTTGTAGGTGTACGTCGGCGCTACGGACTCTGCGCCCTCGATGGAGCGCCGCAGTTCGAGCACGCGCCGGCAGATGGGCTCCGCCTTCGCGATATCACCCTCGAAGTGCACCAACCCCCAGTTGTTCAAGGTATCGGCGGCAAGGACCGTCCGCTCCACTCCCGCCGCCTCGAGCGCGGTCATGATCTTGGCGTAAGTCTCATCGGCCCTGCGGCTCTGATGAGCGAGGTAGTACCCATAAGCCAGCGCCGACTGGGCGGTGATGCGATTGAGGGTCGTCGCGAAGGGGACGTCATCCATGAGCTTCAGCGCGGTGTTGGCCCGAGTAATCATCGACTTTGCGTCGCCCGTCATGAAGCCGAACTGACTGTACGCAATCAGGCAACTCGCACGCTGCAGTGTGTACTGAGAGGTATCCGGAAGTCCTGCGAGCGCTCGTTGCATCATCGCCTCCGCCCCCGGCGGATCCCCGTTCACGATTTTCAGCAGGGCGAGAGGGCACGACGCGCGGGCTTGGAGCGCAGGATCGGTTCCGCGGTTCGCGAGGCCGACAGCGCGCTCCAGGACCGACTTGGCCTTGTCCCAACTCTCGGTCCCCATGTACTGCTCGCCAATGCTGACGAGCATTTCGGCCTTCAACGAATCATCACCGGAAAACCGCTTCTCGATCAGAATCTCGCCCTGCTCGAGGAGCTCGCTCACGTTGAACTTCCTGCCCGCGGGAGCGCCGACGCTGAGCAGGAACGAGGTGAACTCGTTGGTCGCCGTCGCCCGAGCGAGCTGCGTTCGTGCCTCGTCCCTCTGGATCCTCGCTTCGCGCGCCTGCCAAGCGACACCCGCCGTCCCCGCGAGCACGGCGGCCACGACCAGGCCGGCCGCGGCCACCCCGCTGCGATTCCTGCGGACGAACTTGGCCGCGCGGTAGGCAAACGAATCCGCCCGTGCCCTGACCGGCTCGTTGTTGAGATAGCGCCGGAGGTCGTCCGCCATCGATTCAACGGACGGGTACCGCTCGGCGGGTTGTTTCTTGAGGGCCTTCGCGACGATGTTGTCGAGGTCACCCTTCAGCCGGCGCCGCAACTTTTCCGGGGTCGTGCCGCGGCAAGCGGCGTTCTCCGCCGTCACGACTCCGTCCGAGGGGTGCGAAGGCTCGGTCTCGATCACGGACTTGATCCACTCGGACGGCGCTGTCGCTCCCTCACCGGTCGGATGCTGCCCGGTAAGGAGGACGAACAGGACGACACCCAAAGCATAAACGTCCGTGGCCGTTGTGATCGGACCTCCGGTCAGTTGTTCGGGAGCGGCGTACGCCGGCGTCAGGGCGGAGGCGCCCTCGTGGGTCAGCGTCGTCGTTCCACCGCCGCTTTCGGGTTCGAGCAGCTTCGCGACGCCGAAGTCGAGGAGCTTGACTTGGCCGTCCTTGCCGACGAGGACGTTCGGCGGCTTGAGGTCGCGATGGACGACGAGGTTTGCGTGAGCGAACCCGACGGCGGCCAGAACATCGAGGAATAACCGGAGGCGCGATTCGATCCCGAGACTCGCCGCATCGCAGTAGCGGTCGATGCGCTCTCCGTCCACGTGCTCGAGGACGAGGAAGGGCTGTCCCAGCGGCGAGACTCCTGCGTCGATCAGGTGCGCGATGTGAGGATGACGCAGCCGAGCGAGGACGCTTCCCTCGCGTTTGAACCGCGCTTCGCCGTCGCGGCCTATCAGGCTGGCGTTCAGCAACTTGACTGCCGCGGCCCCTTCGAAGCGACCGTCGCTTCGCTCGGCAAGCCACACTTGACCCATGCCGCCCTGACCGAGAGGCGACCTCAGGGTGTACGAACCGACCGTCAGACCAGCGAGCGAAGTCTTCGCCGGCAGCGACACCGGCTCGCCCGAGAGGAAGCCTTCCCGATCGAGGGCCTCGTGCGTTTCGAGAAGCGCTTCGACGTCAGCGGCCAATTGTGGATCGTGAAGTCGGAGCCCAACGAGGAATGCCGCTCGCTCGTTAGCGGGAAGGTCGAGGGCGCTATCCAGAGCGGGGCTGACGATCATCCAGCGCTCGTTGCTGAATTGGGGCATGGAATTTTCTCCGCGAACCGCCGCTTAGACCGATTTCCCGATGGCGCCGTGAAGGTAGATCCGAGCCTTCTCCCAGTGCCGCTGCACCGTACGTTCCGACTGCCCCCACATCGCGCCGATCTCGGCGAAAGAAAACCCGCAGAAGAACTTCAGGTCGACGACCTGAACCAGCAGCGGATCGACCGCTGCCAGGCCGTCCAAGGCTTCGCTGATTCGAGTCAGTTCCTTGTCGTCGGTCGAGTGATCGACGACGTCGGTTTCGATGGACCCAATCTCGAACTTCCCGCCACGCTTTTGCGCCCGGCGGTTTCTGGCGTAATCGATGATGAGTCCGCGCATGGCTCGCGCGGCGTAGGCCATGAACCTGGCGCGATCGGGAAACACCTTGCCCTCGCGCCCCGCCATGTCGAGGTACGCCTCGTGGAGCAAGGTCGTCGTGCCGAGAGTCAACTCACCAGCGTTCCTGGCCAACTGCCCCCGGGCCATGCGATGCAGCTCCGAGTACAGCGCCGTGAACAACGCATCACTTGCTTCGCGATTGCCGGATTCGGCAACGGCGATGAGTGACGAGATCCTCATATCGGGATTATCGGCCATCTCGCGGAGGAGGAGGGGGCATCATTTTGCAAGAATCACGTTGGCGTTGGCGCCGGAACGTTCGACATTTAGTGAATGCGCCTGCAACCGGCTCTCGCACGTTTCTTGGGCATGGCCTTGACGGTACCGGCGCTCGCGGCCGGTCCTTGGCCCGCCGAGCCCGCCACGGAAGCGGTCAACCTGACCTCCCTCGAAGGTCCCGAGCCGAACGATTTCCACGAAGACCTGTCGGGAGCCTTCTGGAACCCGAAACAGCATCGCCTCTGGCTTTGCCGCAACGGTGGCGCGACCGGCTCGAAGTTTTGGGCCGTGGTGCCGAACGCCGGCGGATCCTTCGATGTGGACTACCGGGCGGGTCTTCGCGGCGAGTGGACCGGCTTCGGAGATCTGGAAGACATCACGCAGGTCGATCTCGACGCCGACGTGTTGTATCTGATGGTTGAGGGCGAAGAGCGCGTCAAGTCGTACGACGTTTCGGTCTACGGCAGTGCCGTCTTGGTGCGCGACTGGAATCTCAGGCCCTTCCTTCCGTTGAACGGCGGCGCGGGCGCGGAAGGCGTCGCTTTCGTCCCCGATCGCTTTCTGGCCGCCGCGGGATTCGTCGGAAACGACGGAGTGCCGCGCACCGGCGCCCACGGCATGGGCGGGTTGATGTTCGTCGGACACCAAAACGGCGGCGCGCTTTACGTCTTCGATCTCGATCCGAACAGCAACACCTTCACCTTCGTGGGCGAGTACCGCACCGCCTACGACGAGACCGCGGCGTTGCACTTCGATCGTGGCAACGGACGCCTGTACATCTGGCACGACGCCGGTTGGGACACCTGGGAGGTCAGCGATCTGACGTCGACGCCGATCGCCGGCGGATCCGCACGCCAACTGCGGGCGGTGCGCACCTTCACCGGGCCGCATCATCGCAACAACGAGGGCCTGACCCTGGCCTCGATCGACGAGTGCTCGGGGGGCCTTCGCAACGCGTTCCTCACGACCGACGGCGGCGGGTACGAGTCCTTGACCTGGTTCCGAAGCTACGCCGAGGGGTGCACGACGCTGAGCGTGAACAAGAATCTCGCGTCCGGGATGGTCGAGCTGAGTTGGTCGGGAGGTGTATCGCCCTTCACGATCCTGCGCGCCGAAGATCCCGCGCTCATCGGCGGGCGGACGACGCTCCTCGACGAGGCGCCGGCGACGACCCTCGCCGACCCCGTGCTCGCCGACCCCGTGCTCGCCGACGGCAGGAGTTACTTCTACTTTGTGCCGTAGGATCAGCGGCGCGCCTTTACCTGGCACGTCGTTCGGTCCAGAATGCGCGCGCCATGGATCCTGAACACCCCAACGTTCCGTCTCGCGCCGCGACGGCCTTTCGCGTGGCGTGGCTGTCCATCCTGCTGGGTGTCGCCATGGAGGCCCTGCTGCTCGTTGTGGCCACCGCCTTCGGCAGAGCGCTCCTCGCGAAGCCGGTGTTCGCGGATAGCATCCAGAAAATTTCGTGGTCCGCCATCGTCTGCATGGGTCTGGCGCTCGGTACCGCGACGTCGCGGATGCGCGGGGCCGCGATGGGCATCGCCGGATTCCTGGCCGCGCCGATCGCGTTTTACGTCGCGCGCGCCTTTCATAAGGGAGCGAATCAAGCTCTGGGACTGATGACAGGCGCCGCGGCGGGGCCGTCGCCCCTGGCGCTCGCGACGGTCAAGGCCGTGGAGTACGCGTGCCTCGGCGTCGTGCTCGGCTGGGCGGGAAAGCGACAGGCGGGGGCGCTGGCCCATGCAGCGATCGGTCTCGTCGTGGGCATCCTGTTCGGCGGAGCGCTCCGGGCCCTGGCGCTCGACTCGGGACCACAGGCCGCGGCCACCTCCGTGTTCGTCGCTCGCGCCGCCAACGAGATGATCTTCCCGGTCGGCTGCTCGCTGGTCCTCTACGCG
>JANMVW010000347.1:0-1958 GCA_031393555.1 Acidobacteriota bacterium | reverse complement strand
GCCAACGCCGCGGGCCCCGACGGCAGGGCGATCGGCCGGCCGAAGAGCGTGGCGCCCACCGTGCGGCTTCCCGTGCGCGGGCGGTCCCCCTGCATCGCGACGATCTCGCCGCGCCGGAGCGCATCCAAGAAGACCATCCCTTGCAGCGGGTCGTAACTTTGGAAGTGCATCGTGTAGTGCGATCCCTCGACCGCACGGACGCTCTGCCGAATGAACTCCTGCGCGCGCGGGTCGACCTCGGGCTCGCGCACCAGGTGCACGTGACGGGGTCCGTTCGGGGTCGGGAGCATCGAGCTCACCTCGTACATCCCCAGATGCGCCGTCACCATGACGAAACCGGCGCCCGAGACCGCCACGGCGTTCCAGTGCTCGACCGCCTCGATCGTCTGGTCGAAAGGCCGGTTGGTCGTCAGCCGTTCGTACCGTTCGGTGAGGCACCACGCGAACGACCACATCGTCGCGTAGATGCGGCGCTGGCGCTCGAGGAACCCGCAGCGGCCCATGACGGCGTCCAGGTTCGAGGCGATCGCGCGGCGGATATTGAAGATCGTACAGAAGAAAAACGTCGTGAACGTGATGGTGATGGGCCAGAGCGTCCACGCCGGAAGTGTCGACACCGCCCACTTGTGGAACCGGTACCAGAACAAGCCCGTGACGTGATAATCGCCCAACAGGCGCCGCGCCCGGCCGACCTTGGGGGCGTGAGGGGGAATGCGGTGGGGCGCACTCATGCGGGCGGCATTGTAGGTCACGGCCTCGCCGCTGCTAAACTAATCCTTCGAGGCGCGCGGCGAGAGAGGTCCCATGACGATTCCGAGAGAAACCGACGTTGTCATTCTGGGTGGAGGCCCGGCGGGGAGCACGACGGGCTTGGTGCTCGCGCGCGAGGGCATCGCGTCGATCGTGATCGAATCGGAACACCACCCGCGCTTCCACATCGGCGAATCGCTCCTGCCGCATTCCCTTCCCATGTTCGACCGCCTCGGTCTCCACGACGCGATCCGGGCGCTTCCGCGGACCCTCGTCAAGCCCGGCGCGACCTTCTGCAGTCATGACGGCGCGGAGAAGACCGATTTCTGGTTCGACGAAAGCTCCGCTCCCGTCATTCCTCATGCGTACAACGTGAGACGCGACGAGTTCGACGCGACGCTCCTGCGGGCCGCCGAACAACGCGGAGCCGACGTTCGCGAAGGGTGGAAGGCGATCGCTCCGGATTGGGACGGCGACCGCCTCACCGGCATTCGCGTGCGCACTCCCGAAGGCGAGGAGGGAACCATCCGGGCGAAGTGCGTCGTCGACGCCACGGGTCAAAACGCCTTCCTCGCTACGCGGATGGGATGGAAGTCGATCTACCCCGACCACCGGAAGCTGGCGATCGTCGGACACTTCGAGGGGGTCGAAAGATTTCCGGGCCGCGGCGCCGGCAATATCGTCATCATCGTGACCCAATCCGGATGGTTCTGGTTGATTCCCTTCGCCGATGGAACGACCTCCGTGGGCGTCGTGCTCGATGCCGCTCGCTATGAGGGCATCTCCGGTGGGATCGACGCGCAGTTCGACGCCGCGATCGAGGCGACGCCGGAGGCCGCGCGGCAACTGGCCGCAGCCCGGCGGCTGTTCCCGGCGAGCGCCGTACAGAACTTCTCCTTCAAGGTCTCCCGCACGCACGGGGACGGGTTCGCGATGGTCGGCGACGCCGCCGGGTTCCTCGACCCGATTTTCTCATCGGGGATCTTGATGGGCATGACCACCGCGGAACGGGCGGCGCAGGACATCGCTTCCGCCCTCCATCGCAACGGCCGCGTCGACGCGAAAGACACGGCTCGGTGCGCCGCGTTGAACCGAAGGATGCAAAAGCACTTCTTCATGATGATCCGTTCGTATTACGACCCGTCCTTTCTCGATGTCTTCCTGTCCCCGCGCACGGAATCCCGGGTTCCGGGGGCGCGCCTCGGAAT
>JANMVW010000214.1:0-9604 GCA_031393555.1 Acidobacteriota bacterium | reverse complement strand
CACGACCTCGCGATCGTTGGCGCATGACTCGGGGCCGGTGTGGCTCGCTACGCCTTCACCGTACGACTCTTGCATTCGCTACACCTCGCCGGTTTCGACCGGCGCACGGAGACATTTTGGAGACGCGACGGGGCGGTCACGCGTCCTCCAGTCTCACGAAGCCCATCGCGCGACGCCCGCCCAGCGACGTCCAGAACGCCCAGATCGTTACCGACAGGATCGCGGCGACGACAACGAGCCCGCGTCCGGCATACCAGCGGGAGACATCGAGCGTCAACGGCGCGGTCACCAGAAGCGGGGTGACCACCAGGATGACGGCGACGGCGAGGACACCCGAGCGCATGGCGACGAGGACGAACACCGCTGCCGTCACGATAGCGGCCGGAAGCAGCACGGCGTAATTCTCGCCGGACCCGTCGGCGGCGAGAAATGTCACGATGAGACCAAGAAACCCGGCAGCCAGCCAGCGCCGGCGCAAGACCACGAGACCGAACGCGAACAGGGTCATGAAACCAAGAGCGTCGAGGGGCCCGTGTGACAGAAGCTCGAAGACCCGGGCGATCGAAGACGCCGGCCCGAGCAGCAGTGCCCGCGAGGGCGCTTGCGGCGTCATGCCGAAAAGTGGAATCCAATTGGGCAGAACCTCGGGTACTTGCGCCATCAGGGCCATCGCCGCGCCGCCGAGAATCCCGGCGAGCAAATCTCGGCCGACGAGGGGATCGCGGAATCGTCCGGCGAGGACCCGGCTCCAGGAGAACAGCAGCTCGGGGGACCGTCTCCGCAGGATCGGCTCGATCGCGACGTACGCGAGCCAAACGTAGATCGCGAAAAATAGACTGACTTGAACCGCGTTGATGAGCTGAAAGAACTCCGTCGCTGGCTGCGGTACGTGATGCCACCCGAAGAGCCATGCCAGTATGCCGGTCGCGAAGACGAATGCCGCGACACATAGAGCCCCGCGGCGATCCCCGCGGCCCAAGCGAAGGTTCCGGTGGGCCAGCACGATTCCGGCGATCCAGGCACCGCCGATGTAGATCAGAATCGCAAGATCACTGATGCCGGAGGACTGCGAGGCCTCGATCTCCCGCTCCGGAACGCTCCAGGGATAGAGCACCGCAAACCACACCGGCTTGCCATGCCACGAGGCCCCTGCGACGTGAACCGAGTGCTGCGAGGCGCCTGATCCCTCCCAATCCGCTCGGGCGTCGAACGGCTCCTCCGGCACCCACTTCGGCGCGGCCGGTGCGAACCGCGCGTAGTCGAGCCCCGCGGCGGCAAACAACGGCCTCCAATCCGGCGGCGCCGCCGAAGCGCCGAGCAGCTCGACCTGCGGCGGGACGGCGCGCAGGCGCTCAAGCTTCCCCCGCGCGTCCATCGCGATGCTCACCATGCCCGAGATTTCCATCGGTGGATCGGTCGGGCGGATCGTCGTCGTTTCGGAGTACGGGTTCTCAGGAACGAGGAAGCGCGGGCTCTGCCGGTGCCAGAATCGCCAAGGGTGAGGATCGGTCCGCGAAAGGGTCGGCCACCACTGCGTCGACAGCTCGTGCTTGGCTCGATGAGCCAGGTAGTCTCGTTGGCGCTCCCACCAGGAGGCCGAGTCGGCGGGCTCGTCCGTGTAGCCGAAGGAGCGGATCAGCTCCCGCGCCCGGTCCTCGAGCGCGTCCGGGCTCTTCGGAAAGGGCGCGAAGCTCTGATCCATGGTGAAACGCGCGAGTCCGAACACGGCGGCGACCAGCACGATCGTCGCCCCAAACAGTGTCCAAGCTTTGGCCGGCGACAGCGCGCCTTCCGTGCCCGCGGCCGCGATCATCTCCGGCGACGGCGTCTCTCCCGCGGCAAGCGCTGCGGCGAGCGGGTCGCCGCCCGGCAGCGCTGCCGCCACCGTAAGCGCCGTCGGCGGCCGGTCCTTCGGATCGCCGCGCAGGCATCGCAGGATCACCCGCTCGACCGCCGGATCCAATCCGTCGATGTGGGTCGACGGGTTCGTCGGCGTCGATTCCCGCTGAAGACGCGCCAGCTCCTGCGGCGACGACGCGCTGAACGGTCGATGCCCCGTGAACAGCTCGTAGAGGACGAGTCCGAGCGCGTACAGATCGCTCTTGACCGTCGCCGCTCCCCCCGCGACCTGCTCCGGCGCCATGTAGGCAGGCGTCCCAGCGCCATACTCTTGATCGTCACCTTCGCCGAGTACCGCCAGCCCGAAATCGGTGATCTTCGCTCGGCCTCGCCCGTCGATCATGACGTTCGCCGGCTTCAGGTCGCGATGTAGCACGCCCTGCTCGTGCGCCGCGGCCAGGCCCGCACAGAGCTGACGGGCGATCTGCACCGCTTTATCCTTGGGAAGGTGCCCGATGCGCCGGAGCAGCCCTGCGAGATCCTCGCCGTCGACGTATTCCATCGAGAAGAAGTGGCGCCCATCGACGTCGCCGATGTCGTAGACGCGGCAGACGTTTGGATGGGAGATCTGCCGCGCGAGCTTGACCTCGTTCAGAAAGCGCGTCCGCCGCGCCCCGTCCGTCTCGACGTCGCGCGGCAGGAACTTTAGCGCGACGCTCTGCCCCAGCTTCAGGTCGTCGGCTCGATAGACCTCTCCCATGCCGCCGCGACCGAGTAGCCCGTAGATCCGGTATCGGCCTGCGACGACCGTGCCGGGGATGAACTGCCCCTCATCGAACGGCGTCGACTCCGACCGTTCTCGCTCGGCGCGCGGGTACGAGGTGCGCGTCGGATCGACGGACCCTGGCTCCAGCGCGCTACCGCACTTCGCGCAGTATCGGTTTCCGTCGGGCGCTCGCTCCGAGCACGCCGGGCACGAAATCATCGGCGGAGAGTGTCATGAAGGGGAAGGAAAGGAAAGGACGCGCGAAGCGCGCGAGTCGAATGGTGGATGCGGCGGGAATCGAACCCGCTACGGCCGCCGATTCGGAGCGTGCAAAGGTCGGACGCGAGACGAGCACAACAGGAGCACAACGGCGGGAGGTCCATGCCGATGTGGAGGTTGTACTGGTGTTGATCTTGGACGCGTGACCAGGCCTGACGGAATCCGCACGGGGACGATCGCGGTGATACTCCCCTCGTTGCAGTCACGTCGGAGTCGGGCCTGATAGATCGAAGGACACCACCTCCGCCCTTCGATCCTCTGATCAGCGCTTGTCCGGTGGCACCCTACGCCTGAGCTCCTCGGCGAAGTTGAGCACCACTTTGACCCTGTCGGTCGTGTTGCGCTGCGGCTGTTCCGTCTTTTCCGCCTTCAGCACGACCGCGAAGCGCTTGCCGTCGGCGGCAAGGGCATAGGCGTAGCTGGTGCCCATGAACGCCAAACTCTTGGTGGACCAAATTCGAGGCTTGCCGGCCGCGAAGGATCCGCCAGTCACGCTGCAGTCGGCCACGTTGATCCGCGATTGATCATCGAGGAAGAAGAGCTGGCGCCCATCGTGCGACCAGAGAGGACGTGAGCCTCCCTTGGCTGAAATCTGATATTGGCCTCCGGGCCCCGGGAAAGGCCGAACGTAGACTTCGCTCACTCCCGACTCCTCGGAGGCGTAGGCGAGCCATCGCCCGTCGCGAGAGAACATAGGCGTGTCCAGGACGGCTTGCGTGAGCAAGAAGGCCTCGGCTTGTCCGAGCCGCGGATGATCGCGATCGCCCTCGATCGGGACCGTCCAGAGCTCGCTTCGGCTGAGATCGGCCTTCAGCAGCGAGTACGCAAGACGCCGGCCGTCAGAAGAAATGGAGTTGGGAGTCTGGAAGTCCCCTTTGGTCTCCATCAGGAGCTGCGGCTCCGAGGCGCCATCGGCGCGAATCCAGTAGATCCCCTGCCTCGCGTGGCCATACGAGCTGAAGACGATGCCGTGGCCGTCCGGTGTCCAGAGTGGGATGCTATTTCGTCCCGGCAAACGCGTGAGCCGCGAGACCGTGTCGCGCTCGAGATCCTTGATCCAGATGTCCCCATGGAGCGGACCGGTCGTGATCTCGAATGCGAGCCGCTTGCCGTCCGGGGAGAATTGCGGACACTCGTAGTCGTCGGTCGCGACGTGCAACGGGCGGAGCTCGCCCGAGCCGTCGAGCCAGTGGAGTTGATAGCCGAACGATGGCCCCCGAGAGCTGACGTAGATGGCGTCGCCCGTCCGGGAGAAGGCGAAATCACCACCGCCGAAGAAGTTTGCGTTGACGCCTTCGAGCACGGGGCGCGGCTCTCCCGTCAACGCGAGGCGCTCCAGATCGAAAGGGGCTGCATAGAGCGTGTCGTGTTTCAGGTAGATGAGATGTCCGCTGGGGAAGTACCTGCCGAAATCTCCGCCGCGAAAGATGGACAGGCGCTTGCCGTTCTGGAGTGAGACGACCACGATCTCCGCGTCGGAGAAACCCCCGGCACCGTAGACGGTGAACAGGACCGACCGGCCGCCCGGCAGGACCTGCGGCCACGCGTGGGCGGTCTCGCCCTTCGCCTTGTCCAGCTGGGTCAGCGGCTTCGGGGTGCCACCGTCGGCGGGAATCCGGACCAGGCCGGTCGTGCCCTCGTTGAAGCTCGCGATGATCTGACCGTCATCTCCCCAGCTGCCGCCCCTTACTGAGTCTGGAGAATCGCAGAGCGTGACGGGTGAGCCCCCTTGGAGCGGGAACTTCAACAGCTTGTTTCCGTTGAAGGCCCCGAACCACTGGCCATCGGGAGAAAAGAAAGGCTGGCCTCCACCCCGGTTCGACACGGGAACGAACTCGCCTTGGTCCAGCGTACGCATGACCAGGGTTCGTTCGAACGCTGCGGTCAGATTGGGTGCCGTCTCGAGAACGATGATGCGTGTGCCGTCGGGCGACATCGCCAGATGGCCGCCCGCGTGCCTGTCGATGACCTGGCCCATCGGCAGCTCGGCGCTGAATCGCATGGTTGGGCGAGGCGCCGCAGAACCAAGCCCGGGACGCTGAAGCGCCACGAAGAGGACGCCGGTCGCGATGCCGAGCGCCCCGACGGACCACGCGATCCACTCGCGCCTCCTGCGATGCGGCGCCGCGGAAGTTGCCGCGTCGTCGCGAGGGTCCGGTTCCGTGGCCCATTTGAGCTCGAGCCAGAGATCGCGCGCCGACTGCCATCGGTCGCTGGGATCCTTCGCCAGGCAGACCCTGATCGTATGATCGAGCGCATGCGGTGTCATTGGTTTCAACGAGCGAACCGGTACCGGCTCCTTATCGACGATGGCGGAGGCCAGACTGATCGGGCTCTTTCCATCGAAGGCGCGCCGCCCGGTGACCATCTCATACAAGACCGAGCCTAGCGAGAAGATGTCGCTACGCGCATCGACCTCTTTGCCCTCGACCTGCTCGGGGGACATGTAGGGAATCGTTCCCACGACCGCGCCCTCCATGGTGAGAGGAGTGGTGTGTGTGGGCGCCGCCGACAGCCCGCCCGCCATGCCCACGGACAGCGTGGCTTTTGCAAGACCGAAATCGAGCAGCTTGGCGCCCGTCCGGGTCAGCATGATGTTGCCCGGCTTGAGGTCGCGATGGACGATGCCCTGCCGGTGTGCGGCGTCGAGAGCTCCGGCGATCTCCAGCGCGACGCGCATCACCTGATCGGAAGGCAGCGGACCCTTGCTGAGACGCTCCGCCAGCGTTTCGCCCTCCAGGTATTCCATGACGAGGTAGTCGACGCCGTCCTGGTGGCCGACATCGTAAAGGGCGCAGATGTTGGGGTGGGACAGACTCGAGATTGCACGCGCCTCACGCTCCAATCGCTGCCGACGCCCCGGGTCCTGAAGCAGAGGTTCGGGGAGGACCTTGATCGCGACACTTCGATCGAGCCGAGTGTCCTTGGCGCGGTAGACCTCTCCCATCCCGCCGGAGCCGATCGCCGCCAGAATCGCGTAGGGTCCCAGTCTCGTCCCAGGAAGAAGCGTCCTGCCATCGGGAGGATAGGTGTGTTGCCCTGGATCCTCGCCCGGGACTCCGCCGGGCGGGATTGCGTGAAACACCGGCCTCAGCGAGCGGCTCGCGGAGGCCGTCCGACGCCACCTGCGGAGCACAACAGGGGCACAACGCGGAAAGGTGCTCGCGCTAAGTGAAGCGAGGAAAGAGAGTTGCGTGGTAAGGCCGCGGGAATCGAACCCGCGTCGATGGTTTTGAGAAATGAGCGATGCGCGCGGCTTCCCGTTTCGCTGAGGGCGCTCGAGGGCGATCTTGCGGTTGCGCGTTCTCGTCCCGCCCTGCCGTCTCCGGTTGCGGAGGCAAGCCCCTCACCGAGCCCGCGGGCGTTCACCGGCCACGTCGTGCTCGCGATTCCGCGCGTCCTACGCCGTCTGTTCCAGCGCTCACTGCTGGGTTGGGTCCACTATCGATTCTCCGTTCACGGCGAGCAGACCGAGCCGACCGACGACCTCCTGGGCGCCCGGAGCCTCGACGAGCGCGGAAATCGGTCCAGGCGGAGCCCCGATTCACCTGGGTGGGAGTTCGCGCCTGTCCCGCGACGGTCCCGAAATCGGGTTGGGGCGATAAAAACGCTTATCCACTCTCTTCGAACTCCGTGCCCATGCCTGGCGAGACGAGCACGGCGCGAATTCGGTTGTCGGCGACTTGCGTTCGACGTATCGTCCAGCCATCCGCATCCGTTCGGGGGGCTCGTCATGAGGCACAGATCGATAGGGCGGCTCGTGTGGGCCGTGCTCTTGCTCGCTTCGGCGACCGCTGCGATCGCGGTCGACGGCGTCATCGAAATCAACCAGTCCTCGGCGCTCGCCGGCGGCGTCAGCTCGGGGGACCAGCAGGGATTTCCCGTAACGCTGAGCGATCCGGGGAGCTATCGCCTGACGAGCGGACTAACGGCCACGGCGGGGTTTGGAGGGATCGTCGTGACGGCCGACAACGTCACGCTCGATCTGAACGGCTTCAGCGTCATCAGCCCCGGCGGAGGGAACTTGTCGGACGGGATCTCGTTGGCGTCCCGCCAGAACGTCGAGATCCGGAACGGCACGATTCGTGGATTCGCGAGAGCGGGGATCTTCACGAACAACTCGACGCATTACATCCGGGTGATCGGAGTTCACGCGATCGGGAACGCGATCAACGCGATCGATCTGCAGGGCAACGGCAACTTCGTCGACGGATGCATCGTCGGCAACAGCAATAACGGAATTCGCGTGTTCGACGGCTCGCTCGTGATCAATTCCGTCGCCCGCGGCATGGCGTTCCGGGGACTGAACGTGGGCGATACCTCCGGCTACCGATCGAACGTGTTGACGGGGAACAACGGCGGCGATGCCAATCCGCAGGTCTCCTCAACCGGGTTCCAGTTGGGCGGAAACGTCTGCGGCACCGACACGGTGTGCCCATGAGGACGAACACGCGAATCCTCGCGCTCGTCCTGGCCTCGGTCGCAGCCGCGACCGCGGCCCTCGCCGTCGACGGCGTCATCGAGATCAACCAATCCCGTGCGCTCGCCGGGGGCGTGACGGCCGGCGACGCCGCGGGCTTTCCGGTGTCCTTGAACACGAGCGGAAGCTACCGCCTCACGAGCAACCTGACGGTGCCGGCCGGGACCGTCGGCATCATCGTGGGCGCAGATCACACCATGCTCGATCTCAACGGGTTCAACCTTTTCGGCACCCCGGGCACGGCCGCCGACGGAATCCAGCTACCTGCGCGCGTCAACGTCGAGATCGTGAACGGCAGCGTGATCGGCTTTTCGGGGCACGGCATCTCCTCGACTGGCGTAACGCAGAACATCACCCTTTCAGGGCTGAGAATCATCGGAAGCGGGGTGAACGGAGTCGAGCTGACGGGATCCGGCATCGTCGATCGGTGCAGCGTGCTCAACAACGGCACGAACGGCGTCCACCTGGTGGACGGATCGCTCGTCGTCAATTCAGTCGTGCGAGGGAACGGCTCGGTCGGATTGAACCTCGGCGCCACCTCGGGCTACCGGTCGTGTGTGCTGACGTCGAACAATGGAAGCGACCTCGGAACGCAGGTGAGCGGCGGGGTTCAGCTGGAAAAAAACGTCTGCGGGGCCGATCTGGTCTGTCCATGAGCGTCGGGCGCGTCCTTCGTTCCGCCCTACTCCTGGCGGTGGCCGGTTTGGCGACGAGCCGATCGCCCGCGGCGACGCCGCTCGTCGAGCTTCAATGCTCGTCGGACGTCACCGTCACGCTGGCGTCGACGACACTCGATGACGAGGACCTCGGCGTCGACAATCTGGCCGGCGGCGTAGGCGTGCAAGGCGTCGGCGCGATTCCTCATCAAGCGGACGTGGACGCTTACAATGTGCGTCCGAACGGAGATCGTCTCCTTTCGTTCGATACGACGGTGGACCTTCCCGGCGGGCTCACTGCCGAGCCGGGCGACGTCGTGCGCTATGACGGCGGCACGTATGTGCTCGAGTTCGACGCCAGCGCGAACGGCGTTCCCAACGGCGTGAACGTCGACGCGGTGGCGCCTTATGGCAGCGCGCTCGTCCTATCGTTCGACGTCGGCGTGACGCTGAGCGGAATCAACTTCGGCGACGAGGACCTCGCGCTGTTCACGGGGTCGGCGTTCAGCATGTTCTTCGACGGGTCGGCCGCGGGAATCAGCCCCGAGCTCGATCTCGACGCGGCCGATACTCTGGAATGCAACGACCACCTGCTCGTGTCGTTCGACGGGAGCGGCACGGTAGGAGGGGTCACGTTCGACGACGAGGACGTCCTCGAGTTCGACCGCGTGAGCGTCTGGTCGATGGCGTACGACGGTTCCGCGCAGCACGCCGCCTGGAGCCCCGTCGACCTGGATGCCGTCCACGCGACGGTCGATCTCGGACCGGGCCCAGCCGCCGTTTTCGGCGAAACCATTCAGTTCGACGCCGACAAAGCCACGATCCGCTGGCCGACGCCGGTGGCGTTTAAGAGCGTCCGGGGCGCGTTCGTCTCGGCGAGCAGCATCGGCGCCTACCTCGAGGACGTCGTTTGGACGGCGACGGGAGCCACCGTCGTCGATGGGACGGCGCCCGGCGCCGGATCGGGCTTCTGGTATCTCGTTCGCAGGTGGGGCTGCTTCCAGACGAGCTGGCAATCGACGTTGGGGCAAGAGCCGAGCCGCGATCTCGCGCTGCCCTGAATCACAATCCGCGCGTGCCTGTAGAGTGCCGGCGATTCTAGCGGGGCACGAAACTGCGCCCAAGATCGGTGGTGGAGGCGGCGGGAATCGAACCCGCGTCCAGGTTCAAACGAAAAGAGCGGTGGCGCGCGACTTCCTGAGATTCTCGCCGTCAATCCGTTGCCCAGTCCCGAATCCGAGTCCCCTGGAGTCCCCTCCAGTCCTGGAGGCATTTTGGAGACGGTCAGCCACGACGGCTCGAAAGGGCGGCCCCGTTAGTTCTTGGCGACCTTCACTCGGCTGCTGAGCTCATCGAAGAAATTCAACAGGATCGTGATGCTGTCGGTCGGCTTCCGCCCCGGCTCGCCGGTCACGTCCGGATTCAGAACGACCGCGAAGCGCTTTCCGTCGGGCGCGAGGTCGTAGGGGTAGCAACCACCCAAGACCGCCAGGTGCTTCTGTGACCATACCTGTGGTTTCGCGGAGTAATCGTCCGGTAAACCCCACCCCCTGAGCGTCGGCGCTCGCGAGGGTGTGCCGCGAT
>JANMVW010000204.1:0-2618 GCA_031393555.1 Acidobacteriota bacterium | reverse complement strand
ACGATGGGCGCCGAAGGCATCCGCGAGCTGCTGCGCTCGATCGATCTCGTGCATGACATCGAGCAGCTGAGGAAGGACCTCGAAGCCACCACCTCGGACGCCAAGCTCAAGAAACTGGCCAAGCGCCTCAAGGTGATGGAGGGCTTCAAGAACTCCAACATCAAGCCCGACTGGATGGTGATGGAAGTGCTGCCGGTGCTGCCGCCGGAATTGCGCCCGCTCGTCCCGCTGGACGGCGGCCGCTTCGCCACCTCCGACCTGAACGATCTCTATCGCCGGGTGATCAACCGCAACAACCGCCTCAAGCGACTGCTGGAACTGAAGGCGCCCGAAATCATCGTGCGCAACGAGAAGCGCATGCTGCAGGAAGCCGTCGACTCGCTGCTCGACAACGGCCGCCGCGGCAAGGCCATGACGGGTGCGAACAAGCGTCCGCTCAAGTCTCTTGCAGACATGATCAAGGGCAAAGGCGGCCGTTTCCGCCAGAACCTGCTGGGCAAGCGCGTCGACTACTCCGGCCGTTCGGTCATCGTTGTCGGTCCGCAACTCAAGCTGCACCAGTGCGGCCTGCCGAAGAAGATGGCGCTGGAGCTGTTCAAGCCGTTCATCTTCAACAAGCTGGAGTTGCTGGGCCTCGCCACCACGATCAAGGCCGCCAAGCGCCTGGTCGAGCAGGAAGTCCCGGAGGTCTGGGACATCCTCGAAGAAGTCATCCGCGAGCACCCGGTGATGCTGAACCGCGCGCCGACCCTGCACCGCCTGGGCATCCAGGCTTTCGAGCCGGTGCTGATCGAAGGCAAGGCGATCCAGCTGCATCCGCTGGTCTGCGCGGCGTTCAACGCCGACTTCGACGGCGACCAGATGGCCGTCCACGTCCCGCTGTCGCTCGAGGCGCAGATGGAAGCGCGCACGCTGATGCTCGCCTCCAACAACGTGCTTTCGCCCGCCAACGGCGAGCCGATCATCGTTCCCTCGCAGGACATCGTGCTGGGCCTGTACTACGGCACCCGCATGCGCGTGAACGCGAAGGGCGAGGGCATGGCGTTCGCCAACCTCGCGGAAGTCTCGCGCGCCTACGAGGCGCGGCAGGTCGACCTGCTCGCGCGCGTCTGGGTGCGGATCAAGGAGTATGACGTCGCGCCGGACGGGGAGAAGACCGAGAAGACGACACGCTACGAAACCACGGTCGGTCGCGCGCTGCTGTCGGAAATCCTGCCGCCCGGCCTGCCGTTCCCGCTGATCAACAAGGCGCTGAAGAAGAAGGAGATCTCCAAGCTCATCAACGCCTCGTTCCGCCGTTGCGGACTGCGCGAAACGGTGATTTTCGCCGACAAGCTCATGCAGGCCGGCTTCACTACAGCCACCCGCGCGGGCATCTCGTTCGGCGTGCAGGACATGCTGATCCCGAGCGAAAAGGAAAAGCTGCTGCACGACGCGGAGACCGAGGTCAAGGAGATCGAGAGCCAGTACACCTCAGGCCTTGTGACGATCGGCGAGCGCTACAACAAGGTGGTCGACATCTGGTCGCGCTGCGGCGAGAAAGTCGGCAAGGCCATGATGGACGAGCTCGGCACCGAGCCGGTCATTGACCACAACGGCAAGAAGACCTCGCAGGAGTCGTTCAATTCCATCTACATGATGGCCGACTCCGGCGCGCGCGGCTCGGCAGCGCAGATCCGCCAGCTGGCGGGCATGCGCGGCCTGATGGCCAAACCCGACGGCTCGATCATCGAGACGCCGATCACGGCGAATTTCCGCGAAGGCCTCAACGTGCTGCAATACTTCATCTCGACGCACGGCGCGAGGAAGGGACTCGCCGACACCGCGCTGAAAACCGCGAACTCGGGTTACCTGACCCGTCGCCTGGTCGACGTCACGCAGGATCTCGTCGTTATCGAGGAGAACTGCGGCACCACCAACGGCGTGTCGATGAAGGCGCTGGTCGAAGGCGGCGAAGTGGTCGAGGCCCTGCGCGAGCGCATCCTCGGCCGCGTTCTGGCCATCGATCTCCCGCATCCCGAGACGCAGGACACATTGTTCCGCGCCGGCGCACTCATCGAGGAGGAGCATATCGAGCGCATCGACGAGCTCGGCATCGACGAGGTCAAGGTCCGCACGCCGCTGACTTGCGACACGCGCTGGGGTTTGTGCTCGCGCTGCTATGGCCGCGATCTGGGCCGTGGATCGATCGTCAACGTCGGCGAGGCTGTCGGCGTAATTGCCGCGCAGTCGATCGGCGAGCCGGGCACGCAGCTCACGATGCGCACCTTCCACATCGGTGGCGCGGCATCGCGTACCGCGGTGCAAAGCAACGTCGAAGCCAAGTCGAACGGCACGGTGCGGTTCACGCCGCTCATGCGCTACGTCACCAATGCCAAGGGCGAGAAAGTCGTCATTTCCCGCTCGGGAGAGGTCATGATCGTCGACGACAGCGCCCGCGAGCGCGAGCGCCACAAGGTGCCCTATGGCGCCACGCTGCTTGCGACCGATGGCAAGGTGGTCAAGGCCGGCTCGCAGATGGCCATGTGGGATCCTCATAACCGCCCGATCATCACCGAGTACGCGGTCACCGATCGCTTCGAGAACGTCGATGACGGCGACACAGAGGCCAAGCAGGT
>JANMVW010000160.1:0-1589 GCA_031393555.1 Acidobacteriota bacterium | reverse complement strand
CCCGCAGGGACCGTGCCCGGCAGCTCCACGCGGCCGTCCGCGCCCCCGGCCTCGATCCCCGTGACGGTCCTGGTCGCGCTCCCGCCCGCCGCGGTCCGCTCGTCAAAATAGGTTGCCGTCAGCCGATGGCCGGCCTGGACCACAAGCACGCCGTCGTTGTTTGCGCCGCCCGCGGTCCCGAAGATCGTCGGCACCGTCGCCACGAACACACCCGTCGCCGGCCCGGTCTCGACCAGCGTGAGGGTCTCCCTCTCGCCCGTCGCCTCATCGACGATCGCGAGCGTCAGGGTCTCCGCCACCGAGCCGTCGAGATCGAGGTCCGCATCGCTCACCGTCACGGTCACCGGCTGGCCGGGCAGCATCGACGCGGTCACGTCGATCGTCCCGTCGTGGCCGGGAGGCGTCGCCGTCACCGTGGCCTCGTCGTCCTCGCCGCGGCCCGTTCCGTTCCCCGGAGTCGAGTCGAGGTCCGGCTGGGCCGCGGAGGCCACCTGCGCCGCATTCGTCCACGGGCCCGTCGGCCGAACCCGCGCCGTCAGGTGCAACGCCACGCTCGTCCCCGCGGGCGCGCCCCCCACCGTCCACGCCCCCGTGGCGGCGTCGTAGCTCGTCGCCGATGACGACGCGTCATCGCTCACGTAACTGAAACCGGACGGCAGCGCGTCCGTGACGACGACCCCCGTCGCGTCGCTCAGACCCGCGGCGCTCGTCACGGTCAGCGTGAAGACGACGTTGCTCCCGATGGCAGGCGAGGGGAGGTCCACGGTCTTCGCGAGCGATAGATCGATCGCCGCCATCGGCGTGGGCGTCACGCTCGCCTCGTCGTCCTCGCCGTTTGCGGTCCCGTTCCCCGGCGTCGAATCGGGATCGGACTCCGAAGCCAGGCTCACCTGCGCCGCGTTGGTCCACGTCCCGTTCGCCAGCACGCGGGCCGTGAGGTGAAGCGTCTTGTTCGCGCCCGCGGCGAGAGAACCGGCCGACCACGACCCCGTCGCGCGGTCGTACGTCGTGCCCGAAACCGCCGCGTCGTCGCTCACCCAGACGTAGCCCGACGGCAGCGGGTCCGAAACTTGGATCCCCGTGGCGTCGGACGGCCCGGAATTCGCAACCGTCAACGCGAAGATGACCGGCTCTCCGACGCGCGGCGCGTTGCGGTCGACGGAGAGGGTCAGTGAAAGATCGGCGACGCCATGCCGCGTGTCGCTGTCGGACGCCGTATTGTTGTCCGGCACGGGATCGCTCGTGCCCGAGGGAACCGCGACGGTCGCGGTATTCACGAGATCCGAGGCGGCGGACGAGGCGATCGACGCGACGACCGTGTAGCTCAAGCTGCCGCCGGCCGGCACCGTGACGGTTTGATTGATGTTTCCGGTTCCGCTCGCCGTGCAGGAGGCTCCGGCCGAAGGCGCGCACGTCCAGGAAGAGCTCGTGGCGGCGGCCGGGAGGAGGTCCGAAACCGTGGCCCCGACGGCGTTGCTCGGCCCCGCGTTCGTCACGACGATCGTGTAGGTCGTCGTCGTGCCCGGAGTGTAGGTCGTCACCCCGTCGGTCTTGGTGATGCTCAAATCCGCGATCAAGGCGCCACGCGT
>JANMVW010000144.1:0-13222 GCA_031393555.1 Acidobacteriota bacterium | reverse complement strand
ACTGCAGTCCCACCGTCCGCCACGAGAATCTTCGTTTGGGCTCTCTGAGTGCGAATCCCCGGAACACCCGAGACGTTGACCTGGAAGTCCGGCGAATTGTTCTCGACGATGACGTCCATCGCCACCGTTCCGTCTGCTGTGATCTGGGGCGTCACGGCGAGGCGCAGCGAGGCCGACACGAATTCGACATTGATCTCCGTCGCGGTCGTGCTGACCACGGGGATGCGGACGCCTTGTTCGATCTCGGCCCTCTCGTTGTTCTGGGTCGCGATCTTCGGCGAAGAGAGAATGCGACCACGACCCTCTTTTTCGAGATCGGATAGCGCGATGTCCAGGGTGAATGAATCGATGATGTTGCCGAACGAGAAGGCCAAGGTCGAAGCCACCCCGTTGCCCGGCAGATTGAGCCCGTACTTGGCGGAAGCGTTGGCCGGAAAACCGAGCCCGGTTCCCGTTCCCTTACTGGCATCGGCGACTGCGTTGAAGCCCCACCTGATGCCGAGGTCTTGCGAAAACGTCTTCGATGTTTCCACGATCCGCGCCTCGATCATCACCTGCGGAGTCTCGGAGTCAAGCGTCGAGATCAGTTGGTCTAGCGGTTGCAGCTTCTTCGGGATGTCGCTGATGATGAGCGCGTTCGTGCGTTTGTCGACCATCACCTTGCCGCGCGAGGAGAGAATGCCACCGTCGCGAATGACCTTTTCGACCTCCTCGGCCTTCGCGTAGGACAGCGTGCGCGTGATCGTGATCGGTTCGACCTCGAGATCCTTCGCCTCCTTGAGTTGTTTTCTTTGGGCCGCCTCCGCCGCGAGTTTTTGCGTGGGCGCGATACGGATCACGTTGTTCTCGAGCTGTTTGTCGAGACCGTTGTTCTTCAGGATGATGTCGAGAGCCTGGTCCCAGGGGACCGTGTCGAGGACAATGGTGACCTTGCCTTCGACGGCGGGGTCGAGTACGAAGTTGAGGCCCGAGATTTCATGGAAGAGGCGGAAGATCTGCTTGACGTCGGTGTCGACGAGATTGAGCGAGATCTTCTTCCCTGAGTAATTGGCCTTGTCGGTAACGATGGCTTTGGTTTCGAAGTTCCCCTGGACAGTCGGTGCAGCGGTCAGTCCGGACGGCTGTTCTTCGGTCGCAAAGGCCGGGGACCGCAACAGTTTCTCGATCGTTTCCGGGGAAACAGTCCGAGGGGCGGGAGGTTTGAGAGGCTTAGCCTCGACAACCACCGTTTCGGGGAGTCCGGTCCTGGCCACCGCCTCCTTGATCGGCTCGAGCGCTGCCGACGAGGCGGCTTCCGCCGGGGCCGCACTTGGGACTGGCCTGAACGCAATCCGGAGATCGCCGCCTTCGGCTTCGATCCGATACGGCACTGGCCCGTCGAGGTCCACCACGACTCGGGAGACCGGTTCAGGTGATCGCCGGAATTGTCCGGCGCGAATTCGCAATACCCCGCCTTGATCCACGGAAACCTGGTTGCTGTCCAGGCGGCTCACCGTACCCTTGAGGTCGATCACCAGCCGCTGCGGGTTCTCGAGTTCAAGGGTGGTGTAGGCCATCGGGCCCGACCCCGAGAGGGTCACCACGGGACGTCCATCGAGGTCGCGGGCGACACTTACGCTGCGCAACTCCGTGGGTGGAGCCGCCGGGCCGGGCTCGGCGGCTCGTGCGTGAATTGCGCTGCCGGCCAGCATGACTGCGGTCAACGCCGCAAGGCCCAACTTCCCGTACTTACTCATTGCCCTTCTCCTCGCCCTGCGGGACCAGCCGCTTCACTACGTCCCGATAGGGCTTGATGAGTCTCGGATCGTCAACCTGCTGGCGAAACGTCACGCTGCCCGCTACCGGATCGATCGCGATCACGCCGCCGTCGTAAACCTCGTCGCCCACGTGAAGGAAGTACCCTTTGTTGTCGGTGCCCATGACGACCGCGATGTTGCCGCCGGTCGTGTCCCGAACGATGCCCGTGAGGTCGAGTTCGACCACGAGCATGCCGGCCACGCCGCGAGGCCTTGGTCCCTTACGGCGCAGCGCCGATTCCTCGAACAGCGAGCGGAACGGATCGCGACGCCCGCCGGGATCATAGGAAAACTGTTTCCCAGAGAGGAGATCCTCCTGCTGGCGGAGAATCGTCTCCACGGTCTGCTGGCCTTCTTTTTGTTGCGCGTTCGCCTGGGCCTTTGCCGCGTCGGCCTGAGCGCTTGCCGCGTCGGCCGCAGGATCGTCCGCGCCACGCACCAGCGCACTGGAGCTCACGACCAGGATCAGGGCCGCGCCCCCCATCCACAATCTCCGTTGCCGCCTCACTGGTGAGCCTCCTCGGACGCGACTTTGTCGTCGTAGACAAACGTCGTCGCAGTGAAACTGGCGCGAATCGTCTTGTCCCCGCCGCCCTGATTCGCACTCATCCGAAGATTATCGACGTTGATGATTCGGGAGTATTTGCTGACGCGGTCAAGAAAGATCCCAAGGTCGTGGTAGCGGCCGACGACATCCATCTCGATTGGGAATTCCTTGTAAAAGTCAACGGGGCGCAAACCGCCGGGCGCGAACGCCTTCAGGCCCAAGTTCGATTGGTCGGTCATGTTTTTGATCCAGCGGAGCAGATCCCCGGTCTGCGCATCCGTCGGAAGGATCTGCTGGACGTCGCCGAGCTTCCGCTGAAGATTCGCAACCTCCTGCTCGAACTCGGGGAGCTTCTGTTCGATCGCCCTTCCTTCGACGATTTTCGCATTCAGATCCTCAAGTTCGACGTTGATCGCCTGAATGGCTTCGCCCTTTTCCTTGAGGTTGGGAAAAAGGTAGTAGGCGATGCCTACGAGACCGGCCGCCAACGCGACCATCAGGAGTACTTGTCCCCAGAACGGCAGTTTTTCGAGCATGGCTTAAGCTCCTTGCTTCCCGTTAGCTCTGGGGCGCCGACGGCGCGGGGGTGTCCGGATCGGCGGCGACTGGAGCTCCCGGCGGAGCGTAGCGGCACGTCAGGCTGAATGAAACCCCTTCGGAGATCTCGGTCGTCTTGCCGAGGACCACTTCGCTGAACTGGCCGGACGTTCTGAGATTGTCGTAGAGGTTTGAGACTGCATTATAGGTCGTCGCCTTGCCCACGATGCTGATGGCGTTGGCGTTTGCCGTGAGCGAATCGAGCCACATGAATTCGGGCAAATTGCGCGACACTTGGTCGAGGATATGGACGGGAACCGCCTGTTTCTTCTTGAGCTCCGTGATCAAGTTGATCTTGCGCTCGAGAAGCTCCTTTTGCGTCTTGAACGCCTCGGCCTTCTTCCGGACCTCGGCGAGGCGTTTCAACTCCACTTCAGCGGTGACCTTCTCCTGGCGGACACGGCTCAGTTCCGACACCCGGGCCCACCACCAAAAGCCGGAGACCAGAAGGCCGACCACCATGATTCCGGCGAGGAGAAGATTCTGACTGCCCCCCATCTCGAAATTGAGAGACGGGGAGGCCTTGGCGGCTTTGGCCTTGCCCTTAGCGGCTTTCCGCTCGGCCAAAAGGTTGATCTTGATCATGCCGCTAGTCCCCCATCTTTCTGAGGGCGAGGCCCACGGCCACGGAAGCGGTGGGCGTCATCTCATTGAGAACATCCGAAGGGATGTCGCGACCTGCTGGCTGGATAAGGCGAAACGGGTTCATCAACTCGACCTGGGTGTGTAGTCGATCGCCAAGTGCTTCCTTCAGGTGGATGACCTGCGCCGAACCGCCGGTGACGTAGAGCCGGTCGAGGGCTTCGTCCGTTCCCGAAATCTGTTTGAAGAAGTCGAGCGTCTTCTGGATTTCGGTTCCGACGTCCTCGTTCACCGCCGAGAGAATGGGGAGGACTCGCTCATACGGGATGCCGTCGAGATCGTCTCCGCGCTTCAACTTCTCGGCTTGTTCCGCAGATAGGCTGAGTTCTTTTTGAATCGCGTCGGTGTACTGGTTGCCCCCCACGTTGATGTCGCGCCAGTAGACCGACGTTCCACCGTGAAGCACGGTGATAGAACTGACGGCCGCACCGACATCCACGAGCGCGATGACCTGGTGCGGCTCGAACTCGTAATTCGCCTCGAACGCGTTCTGCAAGGCAAAGGCGGCGATATCAACGGCGACGGGCTGAAGCCCCGCCTGCGTGACGACTCCGGTGTAGTCGTTGATCTTGTCTTTCTTCGCCGCGGCGAGGAGCACGTCCATGTTCCCTTCGCCCGACAGGGAGGATCCTTCGAGAATTTGGTAATCGAGGTTGACGTCGTCGATGTCGAAGGGGATGTACTGCTCCGCCTCCCAGTGGATAGACTCGGCCAATTCCGCCTCCGTCATCACCGGAAGGCTGATCCGCTTGACGATGACCGAGTGGCCGGAGAGCGCGGTGGCGACTTGAGTATTTTTGATCTTGAGGCGCTGGAATAGGCGCTGAATCGTCTCGATCACGAGTTGGGAGTCCATGATGGCCCCATCGACGATCGCCTCCGCTGAGAGCGACTCAGAACCAATCTTGGCCAGTTGGAACCCACGTCCCTTCCCGAGATCCTTGAGTTCGACGACCTTGATGGAGCTGTCACCGATATCAAGTCCGATCAAATTCCGGCTTCGTCCGAAAAGCATGTCGGTCCTCGTGGTTGAAGCGACCCGGGGCGGATCGAATCCCCCTTCCCCAAGTGGAGCTTTAACCTAAGTCATTGATTCCTGGCGAGTCAAGAAGAAACGCCTTTGAGCTAGACGAACCGCTTTCGGACGCTCGTGAACATGTCGTGATGTGTCCATGTCCCGCCTATCCGCCTCCTACGCTCCTGGTTGATGCCTGCGGCACGCTCCAGCAACGTCGGGATTGTCCGGATCTTCCGGATCCGGTGCGGGGGCTAATATAAAGGCGGGGCCCTCGAAAGCAACCGCAATCGACACGTAGCTTGACAGCCCAGCACCCGTCCTCTAGGATCTCGCGGCATTTCCTGAATTTAGAAACGCGGGTTCCGGGCTCGGAAAAGGTGACGGTATGCCTCGAGAATGCGACATCTGCGGCAAGAAGACGATTTTCGGAAGAAACATCTCCCACGCCCACAATGTCAGCTCACGGACGTTCATTCCGAACCTCCAGCGGGTGCGCGTTCAAGTGCCTGGAGGAAACTCCAAACGGGCCAGGCTCTGTACTCGCTGCATTCGTTCCGGCGCCGTGATGAAGGCTGCCCGCTAGACCATTTCATTCGTCGTCGAGGGTCGCGATGGCGTCGATCTCCACGAGGGCATTCCGTGGCAACCGGGACACCTCGACGCAAACGCGCGCCGGCTTCTCCCCTGGGAAGAAGCTCGCGTAGACCTGATTCATCGCCTCGAAAGCACCGAGATCCGTAAGGTAGACCGTCGCCTTTACGACCCGTTCGAGCCCACTTCCCCCGGCCTGGAGAATTGCCGCGAGATTGCTCATGACCCGTCGCGTCTGGCCTTCGATTCCGCCGTCGACCAGCAAGCCCGTCGAAGGGTCGAGCGCCACCTGTCCCGACACGAAAATCAGGCGACCCGCGCGCACTCCTTGAACGTACGGCCCGACCGCCCCGGGCGCGGCGGTCGTCTTGATTGTCATCCTCTTCACTTTTCCTCCTCCCCTTTCGGCGTCAGCGCGAGATGCGCTCGACGTCACGAACCCCGTCAATCCTTCGTACGCGCGCGATCACGCGCTCCATCTGCTGGCGATCAGCCACTGCCATGACGATCGTCACGCGCGCATCACTGCCCTCGAACGTCTTGGCGTCGACGTTGCGGATGTTGGCTTTCTCGTCGGCAACGACCGCCACGATCTTCGCGAGGAGCCCTTGGCGGTCGCTCACGTCGAGCGAGAGCTTGACATCGAAGAGAGCTCCGGAATCTCCGTCCACGTCCCATTCCACGTCGATGCGGCGCTCGGGATCGAACATGAGGTTGCGCACGTTCGTACATTGCACCGCGTGCACCGAGACACCTTTCCCACGCGTGATGTACCCGACGATGTCCTCCCCGCGCACGGGATTACAGCAGCGCGCCAGAATGATCATCATGTCGTCCATCCCTCGCACCTTGACGCGTCGCTCGCCAAGGCCGAGGGCTCTCTTGACCACTCGCGTGACGACCCCATCAGTTTTCGGCTTGAGTTCGACGTCCGGAAGAATGGCCGCCACGAGACTGCGGGGGGTCACCTTTCCGTATCCGACGGCTGCGAACAAGTCCTCGAGCGCGGCAAATCCCAGTTTCTTCAGGATCTCGGCCACCTTCTCGACATCGAGCACTTCTCGCGGCGAAAGTCGGAATTTCCGAAGCTCTTTTTCCACCAGGTCCCGACCCAGGACCACCGACTTCTCGCGCTCGTTGGAATTCAGCCAGGCTCGGATCTTGCTGCGCGCCCTCGACGTCTTCGCGAGCGAGAGCCAGTCGCGACTGGGATGCGCGGTGGGTTGCGTGAGGATCTCGACGATGTCTCCGTTACCGAGGGGCGTTCGCAGGGCAACGAGGCGCCCGTTCACTTTTGCGCCGGCGAGACGGTGTCCGACCTCCGTGTGAATCCCATACGCGAAATCGACGGACGTCGCGCCCCGAGGAAAGGAGAGGACTTTCCCCTTCGGCGTGAACGCATACACCTCATCGGGATAGAGGTCGACCTTGACCATTTCGAGGAACTCACGAGGGTCCTTCGTCTCTTGCTGCCATTCGAGGATGTGGCGAAGCCACGCGACACGCTCGGTCTCCCCGCCTCCAGCGCTCGAGTGTTCCTTGTACTGCCAGTGCGCGGCGACACCCTCCTCGGCGATCCGGTGCATCTCGTGGGTTCGGATCTGGACCTCGAAAGGCTGCCCCACGTCCGTCATGACGGACGTATGCAGAGACTGGTACATGTTTGGCTTCGGAATGGCGATAAAGTCCTTGATTCGTCCCGGAACGGGCCGCCAGATCGAATGCACGATTCCAAGCCCGCCATAGCAGTCTTTGATGGAGTTCGTCAGAATCCGAAAAGCCACATAGTCGTAAACTTGGTCGACATCGATTTTTTGGCGTCGAATTTTTCGGTAGATCGACGAGACGCTTTTGATGCGCCCGTAGATCTTCGCGTCGACACCGGCGTCGGCAAGCGCGCTCTCCAGCTTGCGGCGGATCTCGGCGATGAACACGTCGCTACCCTTGCGCTTGACCTCGAGTGCGTGAACGAGCGCCGCGTTGGCATCGGGTTCGAGAAACCGGAGCGAGAGGTCTTCCAACTCGGTCTTGATGCGGCCCATGCCCAGCCGATTCGCCAGAGGAGCGTAGATCTCGGCGGTCTCTCGTGCGATCCGCTCCTGCTTGTCACGCGACAGATGCTCGAGGGTGCGCATGTTGTGGAGACGGTCCGCGAGCTTGACGAGGATCACGCGGATGTCGTCCACCATAGCGAGGATCATCTTCCGGAGGTTCTCCGCCTCCTCCTGCTCTCTGCTGGCGAACTGAAGCTTCGAGATCTTCGTAACACCGGCAACGATGTGCGCGACGTCCGAACCGAAATAATCGGCAACGGTCTCGATCGTCGTTAGGGTGTCCTCGACAACGTCGTGAAGAAGGCCGGCCACGATGCTCGCCGTATCGAGTTCCAGGTCGGCCAGGACGTACGCCACCTCGATCGGATGGATAAGGTACGGCTCGCCCGACCGACGCACCTGCGAGCGGTGCTCGCGGGCCGAGAAGATGTACGCTCTCCTGAGGAGGTCGAGGTCGGCCGCCGGGTTGTATCCCTCGACCCGGTCCAGGACTTCCTCGAAACGACGCACCACGTCCTATCCCTCCGGAACGGAGGGATTATAGAGCCCTCGGGGGTCCGATCTTCCTCAGGCCTTTGCCGCGCGCACTTTCTTGGCGACGGCCTTCGGCGGCTCTGGGGGCAACTTGTTTTTGGCCCGCTCACCGAGCCACTCCTGCCACACAACGAGGAACGGCGACGCGATATAGATCGACGAGTACGTCCCGACGATGATGCCGACGACCATTACGAACGAAAAATCCCTGAGCGCGGGACCACCGAGAGCGAACAGGAACACGCAGACGATCCAGGTGAGCAGCGAGGTGAGTATCGTTCGCGAAAGTGTCTGATTCATCGACGTATTGATGAGCTCGGGGAGGCTCGTCACGGTCCCTCCCTTCGCGCGGAGGTTTTCGCGGATGCGATCGAAGATGACGACGGTGTCGTTTACGGAGTACCCGACCAGCGTGAGGAACGCGGCCACCACGGGAAGGCTCATCTCGTACCCAAACAACGAAAACAGCCCCAGAGTGATGATGGTATCGTGAACAAGGGCGATGACCGCCGCCAACCCCCACTGGAACTCGAACCGGACCCAAATGTAAATGAGCATCCCGGCCATCGATCCGAGGACGGCGCCTAGCGCCTTTCTTATGAGTTCCTTGCCGACGGTCGGACCGATGTACGACTGGCTGCGAACCTCGAAGGCATCCGCCCCCTGGGCAGTCCTCAACGAGGCCACGACGCGCGGGGCGAGATCCTGATCCTTCGCGCCGGGGACGAGCGGCACCCGGGCGTAGACCTCATGCTCTTCGGGCTTACCGATCGTCGTGACAACGGCCCCCTCGAAACCGGCCTTCCCCAAAGCAACGCGCACAGCGCCCACGTCGGGAGCCGCTTTGTACCGAAGCTGGACTTCGGCGCCCCCTTCGAACTCGATTCCCTTGTGGATCCCCTTGACCCCCATGATGATCAACGAGATCAAAATCAATGACAACGACACGCCGACCCAAAGGCGGCGCTTACTCATGAAATCGATTTTCGGATTGTGGAACACTTGAAACACGATCGCCTCCCTCAGATGCTCAGCGACTGGACATCGCGCCGGTCGCCCAAAACGAGATCGTAGATCACGCGGGAGACGAACACCGCCGTGAACATCGAGAAACCCAATCCGATGACGAGAGTGACGGCGAACCCGCGAACCGGACCCGTACCGTAGGTAAACAGGAAGAACGCCGAGACGATCGTCGTAACGTGGGTGTCGACGATGGTTCCGAAGGCGCGGGAGAATCCTTGGTCGATCGCGGTGCGCACAGCTTTGCCGAGCCGGAGCTCTTCTCGAATTCGTTCGAAGATGAGGACGTTCGAATCGACCGCCATACCGACGGTCAGGATCAGGCCGGCGATGCCCGGGAGCGTCAACGTCGACCCAAAATACGCCATCGCGCCGAGGACCAGCACGACGTTCATCAGGAGCGCGATCACGGCATTGACTCCGGAGAGGCGATAGTAGATCAGCATGAACAAGGCTACTCCGACGAATCCGATCAGCGACGCCAACACGCCCGATCGGATCGAATCACGACCGAGCGACGGCCCGACGGTCTTCTCGTCGATAATCGTCACAGCTGTCGGAATTGCGCCCGATCTGAGCTTTAACGCGAGGTCCTCGGCCGATTTGACGTCGAATCGCCCGGAGATTTGGCCACGGTCGCTGATGACGTCGTTAATGACTGGCGCAGAAATGACGACCTTGCCTTTGGCGCTGCCGAGGACGATCGCCATTTTTTTGCGCAAATTTTCACGCGTAGCCACCTGGAAGCGCTTGCCGGCTTCGGGTGAAAGTACGAAATCGACGACGTTGCGTTGCATCGAATCCGCTCCGCGTCTGGCCGAGCGGAGGTCGTTGCCAACGATCGCAGCGATGGATTGGAGAGGCCACCAGAACTCAGTCCGCGTGCCGTTGGACTCGATGTAGATTTCCGGGGCGAGTTCGACGTTGCCGGGCACTGAACCGCCGAGCATTTGTATCATCGCCTCCTTCGTCGCGGGCGGCCTCCACGCTTCGAAGTCGGTCACGCCGGGCGGGTAGGCGACAGCCTTCCACTCGAGGACGGCCTGATCCTGCAGAACGCTCTTGGCGCGCTCGGGGTCTTCGATGCCCGGAAGTTCCACGACGATGCGATCACCAGCGCTCCCCTGCTTCTGGATGATCGGCTCCTTGACTCCGAGCTCATCGACCCTCTGGCGGAGCACCGTCAGCGTTGTGTCCACCGAGGTCGTCTCGATTTGCTTCCGGATTGCATCCGGAACGCGGATCGACCAGTCGGCGCCGGTCGGTGTGACGGTCCAATTCGGGACAACTGTACTGAGGATCTCTCGCACATCGGTGGAGCGGGCCGGATCGGTTCCCTGGATATCCATGCCAAAACCGTTTGTGGCGCTGGCGATGACGCTGTAGGGAATCCCCTTTTCCTTCAGCATCTGCCCGATGCGGTTGATCGCGAGGTCGCTCTCGCTCTTGACCGCCGCTGACGTTTCCACTTGGAGCACGAGGTGCGAACCGCCCTGAAGATCAAGACCGAGGTTGATCGTCTTCTTCAGCGGGTAGAAGGACCACACCGACAGGCCGACCACCCCTACGATGAGGCCGAGCTTCCACATGATGGTATTTGACATCGAGGCTGCTTCCTTCCCGCCTGGGACTATTCCGGGCGCTTGACGGCCGTGATCGACGCCTTTTCCACGTCAACGCGAACTTGATCGGCGATTTTCACCTGGACCGTATCATCGGTGACGCCGACCACGGTGGCGTGAATGCCACCCGCACACACGACCTTGTCGCCGGGCTTCAACGCTGCCAGGAGTTGAGCGTGCTCCTTCTGACGTTGCCGGGTCGGCCGAATCATCAAAAAATAGAAAACGACGAAAATCAGGGCGTATGGGATCATCAGCAAGAGGAAGTTCCCTTGCTGCTGCGGCGCACCCTGCGACGGGGTGGCTGCGACAAGAATCAGTGCGGAAGCAACCAACATCGAGCCCCCGTGATCACGGTGCCTCACGGCACCCAGAGTAAGGCCGCACGAGTCCCCGAATGGCGAACGGCGCGGGACGAAAGCCGGGATTGTGACGCAGCGCCCCGAACGCGTCAAGGACTGAAGGCCGGACCCACCGCCGCCATGAGCCTGCCGGTGGTCGGACCCTCGCCCCGGAAAGAGAAAAACAGGTCGGTGCGGCAGCGAGTACAAAACGGCGCAGCATGAATCGCCACGGCGGGGACGCCCGCGGCGACCAGCTGCCGGCGAAGCACAGCGTGAAGGTCGACCGACAGGCGGCCCGTGGCCGTGCGCGCAACGAATTCGGAGTGCGCTCCGCCGGACGCGTCGAGGGCCTTCACGACGTCCTCCCCGACCTCGTAGCAACAACCGAGAATGGCCGGCCCCAGAGCAGCGACGAGATCACGGGCGTCCACACCCTCTGAGGCAAACCTGGCCACGCCGTTCGCTACGATTCCCGCGGCTGTCCCACGCCACCCGGCATGGAGGGCCGCCACTGCGGTCGCGTGTCGATCGACGAGGATGGCGGCAACGCAATCAGCGGTCCGGACCACGGGAACGGGAGTCTCCACCCCATGACGGGCCGCGCGAATCACCCCGTCGGCGGCCGGCGGCGACGCCCTATGCGCTTCTGCGTCGACGACGACGCTGCCGTGTACCTGTCGAAGCCCCGCCGGGTGGGCCGCGCCTAACCCCGCTGCGCGAAGAAAACGGTCGCTGCGAGACCTTGCGACGCCTGTGGCGCTTTCGATCGGTCCAAGATCAAAATCCGTGCGTCCAAAGGCGAGCCGGGTACTGAACGCATGGGCCACCCCGGGAATCGTCTCGATCGCGGCGCAACGCAATAGCCGGACTCCGCTGACGTCCTCGAGGCGCCAATCGTTGCCCGTCACTCCCGCGCCTACTTCGACGACGAGAGGCTCTTGACTGTCGCTTTGATCTCAGCGGCATCCTTCGCCCGAGGCTCGAGATCGACATATTTTTGAAGCTCTTTGCTCGCCGCCATCAAATCCCCTGTTCGAAGCAGTGCGAATCCGAGATCGCGGTGCGCGATCGCGTAGTTGGGCTTCAGGTCGATCGCTTTGCGGAACGCCTCGATCGCCTTGCGGTGGTCGCTTTCCGTCGCATCATCGCGGTTCTCGATGACAACACCAAGGTTGTAAAACGTCCGGTGCGCATTGGCGGGGTCGAGTTCCACCACCATGTTCAGCACTGCTTCAGCTTTCTTCGGCTCCTTTTTGCGGTTGTAAAGGTCGGCCAAAGCGACAAGGACCTCGGTATTACCAGGCTTCGATGCGAGAACCTTCTCGTTCAACGCGATCGCTTCGTCGATTCTTCCCGCGCCGGCCGCCACAGATGCAGCACGTTCAAGAACTTTCTCGCTGTCTGGCTCCAATTGTTGCGCTCGGGCGATCGAATCCGCGGCTTTTTCGGGCAGACCGCGCGCCATGTAGATGTCGGTCAAAGTGACGAGCGGGCCCGCCTTGTCGGGAGCGAGTTGCGACGCCTTGTTGGCCTGAATCGTCGCTTCACCCTGTCGGTCCAGCTTGAGAAGGACCTTCGCCAAAAGGTCGCGGCGCTCCCAGTCATCAGGCTTCTCCTCGATCGCCCTCTTGAAAAGCTCGACCGACCCCTCCGAGTCTCCCGCCCGGACCTTTTCGATGGCCTGCGCGTAGGCGTCCTGTGCGGTGGCGACGCTGGGGACTCCCGTCACCGCAGGTATCGCAATCGTCGGGATCGGCGCCGCCTCCGCGGCGGCGTCTCCAGGTCGCAGGGTGAAATCCATCCGAATTTCCGCGAAGCCGCGCAGCCTAATCTCGGTGGAAGGCTTCCCCGCCGACAACTTGACGTCATCCGAGAAGTACAAGGTCCTCTGGGCATCGCGCGCGACGACCTTGACGGACGCTGGAACCCACCCGTCTCCCTTGATCGAGACCACCCACATGGGTGTTTGAGCTTCGTAGAGCAGTCCCGAGATAAAGAAGCTCCCCCTCTTGTCGCTCGAACCTTTGTAGACGCGATCGGGAAGGGCCGTGTTCCACGTCGAAATTTCGGCGCCGACGATCGGTTTCCCATCGGGGTCGTAGACCTTTCCCACGATCTCCGACGTCGCCGCGTCAGCGACGGAGGTGACAACGAACACCACGAGAATCACGAGAACGGAACGGATTCGGCTCATGGTCTTCCCTCGCTTCGCGGCGCGGAACACGCGCACGGAAACTGAATTATCACAGCGGAGGGGGGGGACGGGCAACGATGTGACGAACCTCTAGTCCTTGATCAAGCGTGATCCGAGAGGAATCGTGACGGAATAACACTCGAAACGCCCGCCAGTCGTGGCAAAGTTCAGTTGCGAAAAAGAACGCGTCACGACACGCGGAGGGCATTTCGAGTGAGCCAAAGTAGACGACGAATCCTGACCAATCGCAAGCGCAGAAT
>JANMVW010000125.1:0-3279 GCA_031393555.1 Acidobacteriota bacterium | reverse complement strand
CGAAGAGCGCGTCATGGAGGTCGTTCTCGAGGCGGGCGCCGACGATCTCCAGGTTGTTGACGCCACGTTTGAGGTCACCTGTGGCTCTTTGGTGTTCAGCCAGGTCCATGATGCTCTCGAGCAGGCGAAGATCGTGCCCACCCAAGCCAAGCTGGCGATGCTTCCGACGACCGTCGTCGAACTCGATGCGAAAAAGGCCGCGCAGTGCATCAAACTCCTCGATATTCTCGAGGAGCATGACGATGTTCAAAACGTCTACGCCAACCTGTCTTTTGACGACGATGCGGTCTCCGAGGAAGCGTCCTGACGGAAGCCCGGAGGATCCTCGGGGTCGACCCGGGAACCCGATGCGCAGGTTGGGCCGTCGTCGCTGGGTCGGTTTACAAGCCTGAACTGATCGACTGCGGAGAGATACGGCTCCCCGAGACCATGGCTTTAGCCGAAAGGCTTGCCCGCTTGCACGCAGGGATGGCGTCCGTTGTCCAGCAGCACGCGCCGACGGAAGCCGCGGTCGAGGCCCCCTTCCACGGGGCCAGCGCACGATCGGCGCTCCTTCTTGCCCATGCTCGCGGAGTTGTTCTCGCGGTTTTGGGCCTGTCCGGGGTGCGGGTTTTCGAGTACAGCCCGGCGACGATCAAAAAGGCGGTGACTGGCAACGGTCGCGCCGAAAAAGAACAGGTCGAGGCCATGGTGTTGCGGCTCGTGCGAGGCGGATCCCCGCCCGGAAAGCCCGATATCGCGGATGCCATAGCCGCCGCGGTCTGCCATCTCTTCGGCACGGGATACGCGGACGCTCTCAACAAGGCCGAAACGCCGCGCCTGCGGCGACCAAGCGTGCCTAGGCGGTCATGACGCGGCGAGCGCACCGGCGGGCTGGACCTTCCGTGGTACCATCCGGCTCCGCCAACGATCTTTCCCGTGGCGGCAACCCATGATCGGTCGACTCTCTGGAATCATTACCGCATCCCGACCGGACGAAGTGATCGTCGACGTGTCGGGGGTCGGTTACCGTGTTCAAATTCCATTGAGCACGTTTTACAAGCTCGTTGACAGGCCGGGCGTCGTGTCGCTGCAGATCCACACTTACGTTCGCGAAGAAGCGATCCAGCTCTTCGGGTTCGTGACCGACGAAGAGCGTACGGCCTTCCAGCGCCTGATCGCCGTTTCGGGAATCGGCCCCAAGATCGCCCTCGCGGTTTTGTCCGGCATCGGGGTCGCCGATCTCGAGCGGGCTGTTCGCGAAGGCGATCACGGCGTTCTCGAGAGAATTCCCGGGATCGGGCGGAAGACCGCCGAGAGAGTCATTCTTGAATTGCGGAGTCGGCTGACCGTTCGACGTGGCCGAAATACGACGTCGGTGGCGACGCCGGCGGCTGCCGGCCCCATCGGGGCGAATTCGGACGCCGACGCTGTGTCTGCGCTGGTTCGCCTCGGCTATTCGGACAACGCGGCCTATGACGCGATCGTTGCGGCGCGGCGCGAAACGGGCGCCGAGGCCCCGATCGAAGGCCTGCTCCGCACGGCGCTTCGCGCGCTCGTGCGTTAGGGGCGCGCGGCACCGTGTCCGACGACGACCGAATCCTCGAGGGCGAGCCGCATCGCGAAGACGACGCGTTCGAGCAGAATCTCCGTCCGCAGCGGCTTCGGGAGTACATCGGCCAGTCGCGTGTCAAAGACAACCTGGCGGTATTTCTCGAGGCCGCGCGTAAACGAGGGGAGTCCCTCGATCACGTCCTTCTCTACGGCCCGCCGGGCCTCGGGAAGACGACCCTCGCCCATATCATCGCGAGCGAGATGGGCGGTCAGATTCGCGTCACCTCGGGACCCTCGATCGAGCGGGCAGGGGATCTCGCCGCCATCGTGACCAACCTTCAGCCCGGGGATGTCTTGTTCATCGACGAGATTCATCGGCTTGGCCGGGCGCTCGAAGAGATCCTCTACCCGGCGATGGAGGATTTTGGGCTCGATTTGGTCGTTGGAAGCGGACCCGGGGCCCGAAGCGTTCGTCTGGAATTGCCTCGATTCACGCTGGTCGGCGCCACGACAAGGGTCGGGCTCTTGTCCGCACCGCTTCGGGAACGCTTTGGCATCGTCCACCATCTCGACTATTACACCGTCGACGATCTGGCGACGATCGCGACCCGTTCGTCGAACATCCTCTCCATCGAATTGGCGTCCGAGGGGGCCCGAGAGATCGCGCGCCGGGCGCGTGGAACACCGCGCATCGTGAATCGGCTGCTGCGCCGCGTCCGCGACTTCGCCGAAGTCGCATCGCGCTCCACGATCACCGCCGAGCTGGCGGCGGATGCCTTGGAGCGACTCCAAGTCGACCGGTTCGGACTCGACGAGGTCGACAGGAGAATACTGGGCGCCATTCTCGACACCTTCCGTGGAGGACCGGTCGGCCTTTCGACGCTCGCCGCGGCGGTTGGCGAGGATGGCGAGACCCTCGAGGAAATTTACGAGCCGTATATGATCCAAATCGGCTTTCTCGAGCGCACTCCTCGGGGCCGGCGGGCGACGCAAGCCGCAGCGGAGCACCTGCACCGGAAGCTCCCCCGCAACCTGCTCTAGCCGCAGCCGGTCTACGGTGACGTCGTCCAGGTCTTCATTCGGCGCCGGATCAAGCTGAGCGAAAGCGTGAGAGCCACTGGCTGACTCGGGCGAGGCCGTGGTGCCTCTCAGCGGCGTGCGCAAGCTCGAGAGGCGCTGCAAGGCGCTCAAGGCCTCAACCGGTGGTTAAACGGCCTCGTTCGAGCTCCCGGTCGCTGCTCGGGAGCTAGCAAGACGATCCCGCACTCGTTCAGAGGGTCCAGGTGGCGACCGGCCCGTCCGAGGGCGACGGCCTGCCGAGCCCTTCTCGTGCGGTGGCTCCCGGAGGTGTCTACCTCCGTGGCGGTCACGGGGAGCTCGGCCGGGTGGCCTTCGCTCTGAAGTGTCATGAGCGCGAGTTGCCGGGGCACGTCGGCCGCCGCGCGGCCATCGGCATGCTTTCGCCGAGGGGGAAGGGGGTCTCGGAGCGCAAGCCCGACCGCACCACCCCGGGGTTTACGCTGAAGCCGACGATCGATCCCTAGAGCACAAGGGGCGCGCAGGCCCAATGCCTATTCCCGGTGCGAGCGGCTGCCACCCCTGCGCTGGATGGAGTTCGGCAGGCGGGCCTGTTGCTCACCCCGGGAGCGCCGAATGCCCCGCGACCAACTCCGGCTCGCGCAAAGACCGAGCCCAACCAAAAAAAAGGGGAGGGGCCGAAGCCCCTCCCCTTGAGGGAGTCCCTTA
>JANMVW010000114.1:0-1597 GCA_031393555.1 Acidobacteriota bacterium | reverse complement strand
GCCTCGGGACGATCAGCTGCGGCGTCGGCGCGTGCCAGACCACGGTGCCTGCGTGCGTTTCCGGGTCCACGAACACCTGCACGCCCGGGGCACCCTCCGCCGAGGTGTGCGACGGGATCGACAACAATTGCAACGGCACTGTCGACGAGAATTTCGTATCCGCGCCGACGACCTGCGGCATCGGCGCGTGTCAGTCCACGGGTGTGACGGTGTGTGTGAACGGTGTCGTCGGCAGCACGTGCATCCCGGGAACGCCGGGTCCCGAGGTGGGCTGCGACGGCATCGACAACGATTGCAATCCGGCGACCCCGGACGTCCTGGACGCTGACGGCGACTCGGCGACTTGCGCCACGGACTGCAACGATTCCGACCCATCCACCTACCCCGGCGCGCCCGAGGTCAACGACGGAAAAGACAACCAATGTCCGGGCGGTTTGGGCTACGGCTTGATCGACGAGACTTCGGGAGATTCCGGCTTCCATTCGCCGGGGGTCAAATTGAAGTACTCATGGCCCGCCCAGGGCGGAGCCGCGGGGTACGAAGTGGCCCGGGCGACGTCGCCCGATTTCACCGCGGGCTGCCAGAAGGCCCCGACGACGGATCCCGAATGGTCCGGCCTCGAGGTCCCGAGCGTTGGGGAGATCTTCTACTATCTGAACCGCCCACTTGCACCGTTCACGGGGAGTTGGGGCGCACGGTCATCGGGCGTCGAGAGATCTGGGATCTGTCCCGGGCCTGTTGACGCCGACGGCGATGGATACCCCGTCCCTCAAGACTGCGACGACACGAACTCCGCCATCAACCCGGGCATGTCGGACGCGAACTGCGACGGCGTGGATCAGAACTGCAGCGGCCAGGCGGATGAGGGCTTCGTCATCACGTCGACCAACTGTGGCGTCGGCGCCTGCGCCGCGACGGGCCAGAACACCTGCGCGAACCACGTGCCGACGAACACCTGCACGCCCGGGGCGCCCTCCGCCGAGGTCTGCGACGGGATCGACAACAACTGCGACGGTTCGGTGGACGAGGGCGTCTGCTCCTAGCTGCGATCCCGCCGCCGCGACCGACCAAGTGCGATAGTTGCCTCCGGGCCGGCAACCCCACGATTACGAAGACGTAACTTCTCTGATCGCCTGCCATCGCCCCCTGGCGAACCCTATATTCACGACTGTCGGACGGGTTGAGACGCGACGCCCATCAGGTCCTCGAACGCAGGTGTCCGGCTCGAATCGTGTTCGCGGCGTGGAGGTTCAGGCAGCGTGCGTTGCGGGTCCTTTCTAGTCGCTCGGGGGTGGCTCGTCGCTACGGCGGTGGTGCTCTCAACCGGCGGCTATGCGGCCGACGAGATCCACTGGACGATCACCGGTCCAACATCCGTCTCGTTCGACTGGCGAGGTTCGGCGTCTGAAAACGCCATCTCTTACGGGCTGAGCGCGCAGAGTTACACCACAACCGTCATGGCGTTGAGTCCCGCGGGGACCTGCGTTCCCATGTCTTCCGCCGGCCCGTTCTGGGAGGCCCGGCTGACCGGCCTGGCCCCCGATACCGTCTACCACTACGCGATCGCCGGTGAGCCGGATCACACGTTCAGGACGCC
>JANMVW010000102.1:0-4866 GCA_031393555.1 Acidobacteriota bacterium | reverse complement strand
CGGATCGTGAAGTAGGCGATCACGGCCCAAGTCGCGGCGAGCATGATCCACGCGGCGCGGGTCATCGCGCACGCCCTCTCGCTCGGCGCCAAGCGTGCCAGGTCAGCGCCATGCAGCCAGCGAGGACGGCGGCCAGGAGCACGCGCGTCAGGTCCACGACCAGTTCCCGCGTCCCCCGTCCCGTGGCGTCGAACCACACGTAAACGCCGCCGAAATGGAAGAGCTTACCGATGACGCTGTCGGCGGCGAACGGCCAGCCACGGCCTGCCGTCAGCGAGGCCAGTGCCGCACCCCAGTCTCCGGCCGGCTTCACGAGCGCGGCGAGGAAGATGAATAGAAGCAGGAAAGGCGTGACATATTGGATGACGTAGCGAAATACACGGGGCACTTTCATGTCGGCGCCGCGCGTAATCTCGTCCCAGCCCTTCTCCATGCCGAACACCCAGGCGAAGATGAACGTCTCGATCAGCGCGAAGACCACGAGGGAGAACGTGCCGGTCCAGAAATCGAACTCGTCGAAAGCGCCTCCCGGGTAGAGCCATACACAAAAAAAGCCAAGCCCTGCGGTTACGGCGCCGAAAACGAGCGCCGCCTTGTTTCGCGCGACGTGGAATTCGTCTTCGAGAAACGCCATGACCGGCTGGCCCATCGCGAGCGATGACGTGATCCCGGCGAAAAAGAGCAACCCGAACCACATCGCCCCGGCGACGGGCGCGAACCAGCCCCAGTTGAGGAAGAGCTTCGGGAGTGTCAGGAAGCTGAGGCCGAATCCACTTCCGCCCGCCGTGGCCTGCCGCACCGCCTCGAGCCCCAAATAGGCCGTCGCGATCGGGATCAGAATCGAGCCCCCCAGGATCACCTCGACGAATTCGTTCATCCAGCCGGCGCTGGCCGCATTCAGGGCGATGTCGTCGTTTTCCCTCAGGTAGGCCGCGTAGCAATGGATCGAGCCCATGCCCACGGACAACGTGAAGAAAATCTGCCCGGCGGCAGCGAGCCAGGTCGTCGGGTCCAATAGGCCCGAGGGCTTGGGGTTCCAGACAAAGTTGAGGCCGACGAGCGGGCTTTCCACGACGCCCGCCGCTCCAGCCGGCAAGGTCAGCCCGCGCACGGCCAGCACGGCGCCAAACACGATGAGCAGTGGCATGCCGATCTTGGCCGCGAGCTCGACCCCTTTCGCGAGACCGCGCGAGAGGATCCAGACGTTCAGGGCCAGTGTGAGCAGGAACCAGAACGCCGCCTCGCCGGGAAGCGCGAACAGCGACCCTTCGTGCTGGCCGAGGTACCGCGGAAAGAACTGATCCGGCGGAACGGTTTTGAACGTGCCGACGATCGAGTGCCAAACGTACGCGAGCGTCCACGATTCGATGTAGCAGTAGTAACCGGCGACGGTCAGGCAGGTGAAGATGCCCAGCGTGCCGAAGTACTTGTAGGCGGGGTGCCGGCCGAGGCGATCGAACATTCCCGGGGCCGAGTGGTGTCCAAACCGTCCACCATGCCGGCCGATCGCCCACTCCACCCACAGGAGAGGCACGCCGATCAGGACGAACGAGACAAGGTAGGGAATCAGGAACGCGCCGCCTCCGTGCTGCGCGGCTTGGGCGGGGAAGCGGAGGAAGTTACCGAGGCCGACGGCGTTTCCGGCCACCGCCAGGACCAGACCCGTACGTGAGCCCCACCCCTCGGTCCGCGCCAACGGACTAGAGGCCGGCCGCCGCCGTCGGACGGGCGAGACGCTCGTCGCTGACGATGCCGATCTTCAAGGACTCGTCACCCTTCCGAGCCAAGTCGAGGATTCGGACGATCGCCTCGTAGTTCAATTTCTCTTCGGCCGCCAAGAACAGAAGTTTGTCGGAGGATTTCTTATTCTTGAAGACTTCGCCGATCTTCGTGGACAGCTGAGAAATCTCGATCTCGTCTTTGTTCAGGAAGACCTTGCACCCCGGAGGGAGTCCCGGCGAGGTGAGCGCGGCCTCGATCGGGCACGCCTCCGCGTTGACCGCCAAGATCACGGGTGGCTTGTCCGGATCAGGCACCACGATTTCCTGCGACTCCTTCGGGATCTCGATGTCGTAGCCGCGCTGCGAGAGCGGCACGACCACCATGAAAATGATCAGAAGGACGAGCAGAACGTCGATGAGCGGCGTAACGTTGATGTCGGCGTTGAGACCACCGCCGGTTCCGACTGACATACCCATGGTCGAAGTCTCCCCGGCCCTAGCCGTCCTGCTTTTGCGTGATGAGACCGACCTGCTCGAACCCGACTTCCTTCACTTTGAGCATCGCCTTCTTGACGTCGCCGTAGGTCAGCCGCGCGTCACCTTTCAGCACGATCGTGGCGCTCTTGTTGCGCAGATACTCTTCGGCGAGCCGAGCGGCGAACTCCGGCTCTCCCGGCATCTTGTCCTTCTCGATGTAGAGGTCTTTGTTTTGCGCCACCGTGACGAGGATCTGCGTCTTCTCTTCGGGCTTCTTTGGCGGGTCGGACGCCTTCGGCATGATCACGGGCGGGCCCTTTTGAAGCATCGGGGTCACCACCATGAAAATGATCAATAACACCAGCATCACGTCCACCAGGGGCGTGACGTTGATTGCCGAATTGACCTCTGCGACCTTAATGCTTTGCACTCATCGCCTCGTGTTTTTTCACGAAGAAGTCGAGAAGTTCGGCGGACGAGTTCGACATCTCGATCTGGAACCGCTCGAGCCGCGTTGTGAAATAGTTGAAGGCCATGACCGCCGGGACAGCGACCATGATCCCGAACGCCGTCGTGATGAGGGCTTCCGCGATGCCCGCCGAGACCGCGGCGAGGCCACCCGAGCCCGACTGCGCGATACCGGTGAAGGCGTTGACGATCCCGATGACGGTGCCGAAGAGGCCAATGAACGGCGCCGAGGACCCGATGGTCGCGAGGCCTCCGATCCCCTTCTTCATCTCGGCCGCCGTCAGCGAAACCGAGCGTTCGAGCGCGCGGCCCACGGCGCCGACGAGGTCGTGGCTGTCCTTGAAATCAGCTTTGTCGGCGTCGTACTCGATCAGTCCCGCCGAGACGACCCTGGCGATGTGTGATTTCTTGTACTTCCGGGCCGCGTCGAGCGCGCCCTGGAAATTGCTGCTCTTGAGGTTCGTCACGAACAACGGAAGGAAGAGTAGGGACTCGTCCCGCGCGGCCTTGTAGCTGCGGAACTTGTCGATCATCACGGCGATCGAGTAGACCGACAGGCCCATCAGGATAAGGATGACCGTTTTCCCGATCCAACTCGAATCGATGAACATCTGAAGAAAATTCATGTTTGGGCTCCTTGGACCTTGTCGTTTGCGAAGAACGCCTATCGCAACCGGAAATCGACTCGAATCGTGAAATAGATCGCCACCGGCCGCCCGTTCTGGAGGGCCGGCTTGTACTTGCGCTGCTTGACGGCATCGATTGCCGAATCGTTGAACATGGGATTCGACGAGCTGAGCACCGTCACTTCGTTGACGTTACCTTCTTTGTCGATAACCGCCTGCAGGATGACCTTTCCTTCGATGCGCGCCCGGCGGGCGATGTCCGGGTAGCTCGGCTCGACCTTCTTGATGATCACCGGGAGCACGACATCGCCGGTGGGCAGAATCGGCTCGTCGCCGGTTCCCCCCTCGACGCCACCGACCACGCCACCGACCACGCCCCCCGGAACGCCGCCGGGCACGCCGCCCTCGACGCCCCCCTCGACGCCTTCGTCCTCGGGCGCGGCGGGAGCTTCGGGGACGACTTCGGGGGTCACCTGCGGCTGTATGACCTCCGTAGGCGTCGGCTTGATTTCATCTTTGGGCTTCGGCTTCGATGAACCGGCCGGAGGAGGAGGGGGAGGAGGGGGAGGAGGAGGGGCGGCCCCGATGAACGAGATCATGACGTCGGGGTCTTGCACCGCCTGGACGATCAGGTAGGACGCGCCGATGATGACCGCCAGAATCAGGACGTGCGCGCCAATCGCGATCGAAAAGGACCACTTGTTGTGGTCTTCCGGCTTCGCGGTCGTGCTTTCGAGCATCGTATCGAACATCGCGTGTCCCTCGCGTGCTCCGCGGGTGTCTAGCCTGATTTCGCCTTGGCCGCCTGAGCCTTGCGGAGATCGACCGCCTGCTTCCGGTACTCATCCGCCTTAGCGGAGGCTTGTCCGGCCTCTGCGTTCTTACCCACTACAGCTAACGACTTCGCCTTCTCGAGATAAAGCAAATTGATGTAGGAGAGGGCATCAAAGTAATTGGGATCGATCGCCAGCGCCTTATCGAGGGCGTTGATGCCCTTGTCGACGACCTGCTCTCGCTCTTCTTGAGAAACGGCCACACCGCCATGATACGAGCGCGCCCAGCAGTTGACCCCGAGCGTGTACCACGTCTCTTTGTTGGTCGGATCCATGTTGGCGCGCTTCTCGAAGTATTCGAGCGCCTTCGTGAAGTTGCCGGCTTTCTGGTAGAGGGTGGCGATCTGGTTGATGAGGGCGAGATCGTTGGGGCGGGTGGTGAGCTGCTTTTCGAGGTAGGCGATCGCTTTGTCCTTGTCACCCGTCGAGTTGAGAAAGCTCAAATAGTACTTCTCGGTCTTCTCGCGACCGTCGGGACTGGGCGCCGATAATTCAAGGGTTCTCTCGAACGCGGCGAGCCCCTTCTCCGCGTACTCCTTGTCCTTCGGATGCTCTGAGCCGGGATGGTAGAGGGCCAGGTAGGAGACGGCCATCAGGTAATTCCCGTCCCAGCTCTTGGGGTCGAGCAGCTTCCTGCGTTGCTTCTCCGGCAATCCCTTCTTGGCAGCGCCGCCTTCTTCATCGTCGCCCTCGTCCGCGTCGCCGCTCCAGTCGGCCATGCGTTGTTCCAGCGCGGCTGCG
>JANMVW010000055.1:0-6124 GCA_031393555.1 Acidobacteriota bacterium | reverse complement strand
GACTGCAACGGCCAGGCGGACGAGGATTTCGTTCCGACGACCACGGCGACGACCTGCGGTGTCGGAGCCTGTGCCGCGTTGGCTGTCACCGCATGCGTGAACCACCTGATGACCGAGACGTGTACGCCCGGGGCGCCCGCGGCAAACGACGCGACGTGCGACGGAATCGACGACGATTGCAGCGGCCAGGCGGACGAAGACTTTGAATCGACGTCGACGAGCTGCGGCGTCGGCGCGTGTCAGTCGACGGGCGGGACCGCCTGCATGATCGGTGTCGTCACGAGCACGTGCATCCCGGGGACGCCGAGCCCCGAAACGGGCTGCGACGGCATCGACAACGACTGCAACCCCGCGACTCCGGATGTCCTCGATGGGGACGGGGATGCCGCGACGTGTAAGACCGACTGCGATGATTCCGATCCTTCCATCTATCCCGGCGCACCCGAGATCAACGACGCGAAGGACAACCAGTGCCCTGGAGATTTGGGCTACCGGCTGATCGATGAGACCTCTGGAGACTCCGGCTTCCATGCGCCGGGTGGCAAGTCCGAGTACTCCTGGCCCGCGCAGATCGCTGCCTCGAGCTATGAGGTGGCCGTGGCGACCTCTCCCGATTTCGCCAATTCCTGTCAAACCGCGCGGACGGACGAGCCGCAGTGGACCGACGTCGAGCTCCCGAACGCCGGGGAGGTTTTTTACTACCTGAATCGTCCGGCGACGCCCTTCGCCGGCAGTTGGGGAGTCCGTTCTTCGCGAGTGGAGCGCACCGTGAGCTGTTCCGCGCTCGCACCGAGCCGTGGGCGCTAGGCCGGATCGAAGCTCGAGAACATCGGCACCCATTTCCCACGCACCTAGGGTGAAGACCCTACCGATCTGTTACAGGTGCGCGTTGTACTCTAGATTTCGTGAATCGAATCGGGTGTTACCGGGCGGGAGCCTTCGTGCTCACCTGCGTCCTGTACGGAGCGAGCGTCCTCGCGGCCGATGAGATTCATTGGACGATCACCGGGCCGACATCGGTGAGTTTCGATTGGCGCGGTACCGCATCGGAAAGTTCCATCGCGTACGGAACCAGCGCCGGTAGCTACAGCACGACCATTAGCGCCGTCCACCCCACGGGGACCTGCGTTCCCTGGTCCTCCGCCGGGCCATTTTGGGAGGCCCGACTCACCGGCCTTTCCGCCGACACGCTGTACCACTATTCGATCGCCTTCGGGCCGGACCACACGTTCAGAACGCCGCCTCCCGTCGCCCCTGCTTCCTTCGATGTTCTGGTGGAAGGCGACATCGGCGATAGCGCGCACTACGCGGGAGTGGCCGGCGTCCAGCAGCAGATGTCCCAGGAACTGGGCGCACGCTTCGCGCTTTTGGTGGGCGACCTCACCTATGGCGACGGCAACACGCAAAGCGCGGTGGACGGTCATTTCAACGACGTCATGCCGTGGTCCCGTGACGTCGCGTACATGCCCGCATGGGGTAATCACGAGTGGGAACACCCGGGAGACGACCTGAGGAACTACAAGGGGCGTTTCGACTTCCCGAACCCTCAGACCTCGCCGGCTTCGCCGGCGATCAGCGACTGCGGTGAAGACTGGTACTGGTACGACTACGGCGGCGTCCGATTTATCGCGTACCCCGAGCCCTGGAAAGACGGCGTCGAGGACGCGCTGATCGACTGGAACACCCAGGCGACCGTACTGATGAACGCCGCCGAAGCGGATCCGAACATCCGTTTCATCGTGACGTTCGGCCACCGTCCGGCTTACTCCTCGGGGCACCATGCCGGGTACGACAAGCTCAAGGGGTTTGTGGACGAATTGGCGGCATCGCACTCCAAGTACGTCCTCAATGTGAACGGCCACAGCCACAACTACGAACGCTCATTTCCACAAAACGGAAGCGGCGACAACGCTCACGGGGCGGTCCACGTCACAGTCGGGACGGGCGGATCGAGCCTCGAGACGGACGGCCCCTGCCTCTGGCTGACGTGCCAGCAGCCGGTCTGGTCGGCGGTTCGTTACTTCCATCTGGGTTATCTCAAGCTCGCGTTCTCGTCCTCTTCGATCCAGGGTTCGTTCGTCTGCGGCCCCTCGGGAGCAGGCACGAACGACATTGCCTGTACGCCCGGCTCGATCATCGACTCGTTCACGATCTTGCCCGGCGTGCCCGCCGCCGCCCTCTACGTCGACCAAGCGAACGCGCAGTGCTCGGCCAACGGTGCGGGATCGGCGTCCCAGCCTTTCTGCACGATCGCCCAGGGCGTGGCCCGGGCTGTCGCCGGCAACACGGTCATCGTCAAGTCGGGCACCTACCCCGAGGATGTGAAGCTCACGAAGTCGGGCACCAGCACACAGCCCATCGTCATCAAGGCCGAACCGGGTGCCAACGTCGTGGTCAGCGGGCAGTTCCGCGGGTTCGAGATCTCGAGCAAGAGCTGGATCACCATCCAAGGGTTCACGATCTCCGATACCTCGTCTTATGGGATCTACGTGACCAACTCTTCGAATATCACGATCGCCGGAAACCACGTCAGTCGGGCGGGTCGGCCGGTGAGCGGATCGACCCGGCAAGGAATCCGATTTTCGGGGACGACCAACTCGGTGATCTCGGGCAACACGACCGATTACAACTCGGACGCGGGGATCGCCCTCACGAGCGGGACCACCGGCGTCGCCGTGACGGGAAACGTGTCGCATCACAATGCCCGCGGCTACACCCGCGCGGCGCCTGGGATCGACGTGCGAAGCGGGGGGAACACCCTTCAAGGCAACATCTGCCATGACAACGAGGACAGCGGGATCCAGATCTACGGCACCGGCCTACCTCCGATTCCAGCTCCGAACAACCTCGTGGTCAACAATCTTTGCTACAACAACGGCGACCACGGCATCGACGTGAGCTCGGCTGGAAGTCAGCGGATCATCGGCAATACCGTCTACGACAACACGACGGCGGGAATCAACGTCGAAGGCCCGTCGAGCGGCAGCACACTTCGAAACAACATCAGCGTGGACAACGCGATTGCGAGCCTGAACACGAAGGGAAATATCTACGTTGACGCCGCCTCCGTGCCGGGAACGACGATCGACTATGACCTCGTCGCCCTGAGCGCGCCGGCCACCATGATCAGTTGGGGTGGAGTGAACTACGGTTCTCTCGCGACGTTCGTTGCGGCGACCGGTCAAGAGGCGCACGGCCTTCAGGCCGATCCGCGTTGGATCGGACCGTCCGTGGGCGACTTCCACCTGCTGCCGGTATCGCCGGCGATCGACTCGGCCGACTCCGGCGCGTCCGGTGCGTTGAGCGCGGATCTGGACGGCCGTTCGCGCGTCGATGTCCCGACCGTTCCCAACACCGGCGCCGGGCCCCGGGCGTTCGACGATCGCGGCGCCTATGAGCACCCGATCTGCGGCAACGCGATCAAGGAGCCGGGCGAGGAGTGCGATGGCGCCGATACGGGTATCGCGCTGTGCGGCACGCAGGGCTGCCTCGGGGGAGACCCGAGTTGCACGCCGCAATGCACCCTGAACTATGCGACGTGCACGGGTTGCGCGGTGTGCGGGAACGGCGTCAAGGAGTTCGGCGAGGACTGTGACGGCGGCGATCTCGCGGGTGCAAGCTGCGAGAGCATGGGGCAGTGCTCGATCGGGGGCGGTCTTTCGTGCACCCCCGACTGCCGATTCAACACCGCCGGCTGCTCCTGCGGGGATAACGTGGTTCAGGGAAGCTGCGGCGAAGTGTGCGACGCGGCGAACTTGGCGGGGCAATCCTGCGTGTCGCAGGGGTTCCCCGCCGGCGGCAACCTCTCCTGCCAAATCAACTGCGCCGCATTCGATACCACGTCGTGCAACGTTTGCGGAGACGGCGTGCGGCAGCCGACCGAGCCGTGCGACGGAAGCGATCTCGGGGGCGCGAGTTGCGTAAGTCAGGGTTGCTTTGCCGGCGCGCCGACGTGCTCGGGAACCTGTACGCTCAGTTACGCGAGCTGCTCAAATTGTTGGGGAGGCGTGCTCCACGTCGACAAGGCGAGCCCGGCATGCTCGGACGCCGGTCAGGGGAGCGCCGCGGTCCCGTTTTGCACGATCAATGGCGCGGCCGCCAGGGTGGTCGCGGGCGGCACGGTCATCGTCGCTTCGGGAACGTACCCCGAGCACGTGAAGGTTCTCACTTCCGGAACGCCAACGGCGCCGATCGTGTTCAAGGCCGCGCCCGGCGCCACCGTCCAGGTCACGGGCCAGCTCCGAGGCCTCGAGCTCTCGAACAGGAGCTGGGTCACGATTGACGGCTTCATCGTGTCCGGAACGAAGGAGTATGGCGTCTACGTGACGGGCTGCTCGAACGTCACGATTCGAAACAACCGGGTCTCGCATGCCGGCACGCCCGGAAGCTCGGACACGACCAAGCCCGGGATCTACATCAGCGGAACTTCCGACGCGCTCATTTCCGGGAACACGACGGAAGACAACAGCGATTCCGGGATCTACATCGGGTCGAACTCATCGAACCTGGTGGTTTCGGGAAACGTCTCGGCCCGGAACGCCCGGGGCTACACGCGCGCGGCATCCGGGATCGAGCTCCGAAGCGGCGGCAATACCGTTCGCGGAAACATCTGCCACGACAACGAGGAATCGGGGATCGCGATCAAGCCCTTCGTCCCCGGAGTCCCGGCTCCCAACAACGTCATCGTCAACAATGTGACCTACGGGAATGGGTTCCACGGGATCGGAATCAACGCGTCGGCATCGCAACGCATCGTCGGAAATACCGTTTACGCCAATCTCGAGTCGGGAATCGATCTCTCCGGGGCCTCCGGCATGAGCTCGATCGCCAACAACGTGGTCGTGGACAACGCGGCGAACCTCGTCGGGATCACGGGAGGCAACCTCCGGGTGGACAGCGCTTCCGTCACAGGGACGACGCTCGACTACGATCTGGTATTCCGAAGCCAGCCCGGGTCGATGATCTCCTGGAACGGAGTTGTGTACTCCTCGCTGGCGGCGTTCGTCGCGGCGACCGGACAGGAGGCGCATGGCCTCCAAAGCGACCCGTTATGGGTCTCACCGGGTACGGCCGATTTCCGTCCGAGGATCGGTTCACCGGCCATCGACTCGGCCAATTCGGGGACGAGCGGCGCCATCGGCACGGACCTCGCCGGAACGATCCGGACCGATGATCCGGCCACCGCGAACACGGGGGCCGGTCCGCGTCCCTACGACGATCGGGGTGCTTACGAGTATCCGCTCGACGCCGACAACGACGGTTACGCCTCGGACGAAGACTGCGACGACATGAATGCCGCCATCAACCCGGGCGCGTTCGACCAAAGCTGCGACGGGATCGACAACGATTGCAATCCGGCGACCCCGGATATTCGCGACGGGGACGGTGACACGGTGACCTGCGCCGTCGACTGCGACGACTCCGACGCGTCCGTCTACCCCGGCGCCCTTGAAATCAACGATGGAAAAGACAACCAGTGTCCGGGAAGCTCCGGCTACGGGCTGATCGACGAGACGTCCGGGGATTCCGGCTTCCACACCCCAGGTGTCAAATCGAATTACTCGTGGCCCGCCCAGAGCGGAGCGACGAGTTACGACGTCGCCAGGGCGAATGCCCGCGATTTCTCCGTGGGTTGTCAGACCACGCGCACGACCGGGCCTCAGTGGATCGACGCCGCGATCCCGTTGGCCGGGCAGAGCTTCTTCTACCTGAATCGCCCGGCGACGCCCTTCACCGGCAGCTGGGGAGCGCGGTCTTCGGGAGTCGTTAGAACCGGGATCTGCCCCTAGACGGGAGCCAGGCTCGTCTCTAGGGCGCGGGTTTCATCGGCGTCGTGGGTCAAGGTCGTCCCCTCGATTTCTTTCTGTTTGCGCTTCGCGGAGATCCGCTCCTGCGCGACGATCACGGCGTAGATCACCCACACGTGCCGGTTGTGCAGCATCTCGTGATTGAGGGCATCGACCAGGGTGAAGATGAACATCCCGACCAAGCCCAGAATCCACAGCAGTTCCGGCTGAGAGGTCTGGTTCCGTAAGCTTCGCGTCAGGCTCCTTGCGATGCCGCCGATGACCAACAGCAGCCCCACGAGGCCGAAAATACCCCGCTCCACGAGGAAGGACAGGTA
>JANMVW010000034.1:0-7605 GCA_031393555.1 Acidobacteriota bacterium | reverse complement strand
CAAATACTACGAAGAGCGGTACAGGCGTCGCGTCATCGAAAACCTCACGCGCCGCGCGAAAAACCTCGGGTACCAACTCGTCCAAAACAGCGTCGCGAGTGAGGGAGTTTCTTAGGAAAAGGGGACTGTCCCCTATTTCCGGAACCGGAATGTCACCGCAGTGGCGGTAGGTTTCCCCGCATGTCGATCGTCCTCGACCAGATCACCAAGCGGATCGATCGCCACGCGATCGTCAATCAAGTCTCGCTCGAGATCGGGGACGGCGAGTTGTTGGTCCTCCTGGGCCCGAGCGGGAGCGGCAAGAGCACGATTCTCAGGATGATCGCCGGGCTGACGCCGTGCGATCACGGACGCGTGATCCTCCACGGCCGTGACGTCACCGAGCTCCCACCGCAAAAGCGCGGTGTCGGCATCGTCTTCCAGAACTACGCGCTCTTCCGTCACATGAACGTCGCCGAGAACATCGAGTTCGCGCTGAGGATCCGCAACGTCCCCAAGGACGAGCGCCGCCGCCGCCGCGAGGAGCTGCTCGAGCTCGTCGACCTCGCGGGCCTGGGGGGGCGGATGCCCGGCCAGCTCAGCGGCGGCCAGCAGCAACGGGTCGCGCTCGCCCGGGCTCTCGCGCATCGCCCGGAGGTGCTGCTGCTCGACGAGCCGTTCGGTGCGCTCGACGCGAAGATCCGCGTCGATCTGCGGCGCGCCGTGCACCGCATCCAGCGCGAGATGGGCGTCGCGGCGATCTTCGTCACGCACGACCAAGAAGAGGCGTTCGAGGTGGCCGACCGGATCGGCGTGCTCCACGAGGGCCGGCTGCTCGAAGTCGGACCGCCGCACGAGCTGTACGCGCGGCCGCGCACCGAGTTCGTCGCGCGCTTTCTCGGCGCCGCGAATCTCATCGTCGGCATCAACGAGCCGAACGGGGTCCGCATCGGTCCGTGCCTGTTTCCGCTGAAGACCAAAGGGGGCGAGAGCGAAGACGCCGGCCGCGTGCAGGTGCTCTTCCGTCCCGAAGACGTCGCGGTCAAGGACGCCCCCGACGCGCTCGAATGGCCGCTGCTGGGAAAGGCGGTGGTCGAGGACAACTCTTTTTTCGGTTCCATCGAAAGGCTGAGGCTGCGCATTCCGGAGCTGAAAGGAGTGCGCATGATCGACCCGCCTCCGGTTTTCGGCGAGCAGGGGATCGTCGTCGAAGCGAGCCGCTCGCAGCATCAGGCGCGTCGCTACCCGTTGGCCCAAGGGGACATCGCCTGGGTCGGCCTGCGCCGCATCCATGCGCTCCCGCACCCGGGTCTTCGCCTGCTCGCCGTTGCGGGGGCCGACGCCGGCGACGCCTCGGCGATCACTCACGCCGTGCGGCTGGCCGAGCGTGCCGACGCGCGATTGACGGTCCTCGTCGGGGACGGCGGGGAACTCATCGCCGGTGTCGAAACGCGGCGACTGGTCGGAACGCTCGACGAGGCCGTCGCGCGCGAGGCCGAGCGCGACCCCGTCGATCTCGTCATCCTCGCGCCGCCCCGGAGCGCCGCGCCCGGGGTCGTCTCGCGCGCCATGCGGGCGAGCGACCACCACGTTCTGGTCGTGCGCGAGAGCACCGCGCCGTTTGCGCGCGCCCTCTTGTGCGTGGCCGGTGGAGAGCAAGGAAAGGTGGACATCCTCTTCGCAGGCCGCTTGTTGCGTCATATCGGCGCCGAGGTGACCGTGTTCATCGTGGTCCCCGGAGAAGGGCCCGACGAGGTCGCCGACGCCCAGGCCGAGCGCTTCGTCGCCGCCGGCGCGAAGACGCTCGGGTCCTCGGGGATCACGGCGCTCACGGCCGTGCGCCACGGGGACGCCGCGACGCGTATCGAGGAAGAAGCCGCGAGCGGCGTCTACGGTCTGATCGTCGTCGGCTCGCCGCCGCTGCGAGCCGATGCCTCGGCACCGCTCGGCGGTCTCGTGGGTCGGCTCCTGTCGTCGCCCAGCGTGCCGTCCGTGCTCGTCGTGCGGTCGGCGCCGTGAGCGGACCGTTGCGACGTCGTTGCGGGTTCGCCGCCGTGGTGATGGCGGCCGCCTTCGCCGCCTCGGCCGCCGTCGCGGGCAAGGTCTCCATCTTGAACGTCTCCTACGATCCCACGCGCGAGCTCTACCAGGATTTCAACACCGCGTTCGCCAAGGTCTGGAAGGCCAAGACCGGAAACGACCTCACCGTCCAGCAGTCCCACGGCGGTTCCGGAAAGCAGGCCCGCTCGGTCGCGGACGGGCTCGAAGCCGACGTCGTCACGCTGGCCTTGGCGTACGACGTGGACGCCCTCGCGGCGTCGGGGCTTCTGGTCTCCGGCTGGCAGAAGCGGCTGCCGGACAACAGCTGCCCCTATACCTCGACGATCGTCTTCCTCGTTCGGAAGGGGAACCCGAAGGGGATCAAGGACTGGGACGATCTCACGAAGCCCGGCGTGCAGGTGATCACCCCCAACCCCAAAACCTCGGGCGGCGCGCGCTGGAACTACCTCGCCGCATGGGGTTTTGCGCTCGGGAAATACGGGAATGACGAAGCCAAGGCCAAGGACTTCGTGACGCGCCTCTACAAAAACGTCCCCGTGCTCGACACCGGGGCGCGCGGCTCGACGGTGACGTTCGTCGAGCGCGGCATCGGCGACGTCCTGATCGCCTGGGAGAACGAGGCCCTGCTCGCGCTGCGGGCGTTCGGCAACGACAAGTACGAGCTCGTCGCGCCCAAGCTGTCGATCCTCGCCGAGCCGCCCGTTGCGGTCGTGGACAAGTTCGCCGTCAAGCACGGAACGAAAGACTTGGCCTCGGCCTATCTCGCGTACCTCTACACGGCGGAAGGGCAGGAGATCGCCGCGAAGCACTTTTACCGTCCGCGCGACGCGAAGGTTGCCGCCAACTACGCCTACCAGTTCCCAAAGCTCGAGTTGTTCACCATCGACAAGGTCTTCGGCGGTTGGGACAAAGCCCAGCGAGTTCATTTCATCGACGGCGGTGTCTTCGATCAGATCTTCGGGGTGGGCCGGTGACGGCAGCCGGCCGTCGCGCGCTCCCGGGTTTCAAACCGGCGATCTCGCTGACGGTCGGTTACGTGTCCCTGCTGATCCTTATACCGCTGGCAACGCTCGTGCTGAAATCGGCGTCTTTGGGCCCCGCCGCGTTCTGGGCGGCCGTCTCTTCACCGCGCGCGCTCGCCGCCTACCGTCTGAGCATCGCAACGGCCTTGGCGGGCGGAGCGATCAACGCCGTGTTCGGCGGGATCGTCGCGTGGGTGCTCGTACGTTACGAGTTTCCCGGAAAACGCATCGTCGACGCCTTGGTCGATCTGCCGTTCGCGCTCCCAACGGCGGTCGCGGGCATCGCGTTGACCTCGCTCTACGCGGAAAACGGCTGGATCGGAAAGCACCTCGCCCCTTTCGGGATCAAAGTCGCCTACACGCCTCTCGGCATCGTGGTCGCGTTGACGTTCATCGGGCTACCGTTCGTCGTGCGCACCGTGCAACCGGTGCTTCAGGAACTGGAGCCCGAGATCGAGGACGCGGCTGCCGTGCTCGGGGCGGGCCGCGTGGCGACGCTGCTGCGGGTTGTCGTTCCCGGCGTGCTGCCGGCTCTCGCCACCGGGTTCGCGCTTTCTTTCGCGCGGGGTCTCGGGGAGTACGGCTCCGTCGTGTTCATCGCCGGAAACATGCCGATGGTTTCCGAGATCACGCCTCTTTTGATCATGATCAAGCTCGAGCAGTACGACTACGCGGGAGCGACCGCGATCGCCCTCGTCTTTCTGATCGTGTCGTTTGCGATGCTCCTGGCGGTCAATGCACTGACCCGCCGCGGCGCGTCGCGGCTGCGAGCGCGCTGAAACACGATGAAACCGAATCCCGCGCCCCGCCCCGCCCACCGCGACGAAAGCCGCGGGATTCGCCTGGTATTGATCGGCGTCGCGGGGGCGTTCCTGGTGCTGTTTCTCTTCCTGCCTCTGGTCGCCGTTTTCGCCAAGGCGTTCGAAAAAGGCGCGGCGGCCTACGTCGCCGCCATCGTGGATCCCACCGCGATGGCCGCGATCCGTCTCACGCTGATGGTGGCGTCGATCGTCGTCCCGATCAACGTCATCTTCGGCCTGTCCGCCGCGTGGGCCATCGCCAAATTCGAGTTTCCGGGGCGAGGCGTGCTGGTGACGATCATCGATGCGCCGTTTGCGGTGTCGCCCGTCGTGTCCGGGATGGTGTTCGTCCTGCTGTTCGGCGCGCACGGGCTCATCGGTCCTTGGCTGATCGCGCACGACATCAAGGTCATCTTCGCCCTACCGGGAATCGTGCTGGCGACCCTCTTCGTGACGTCGCCGTTCGTCGCCCGCGAGTTGCTCCCGCTGATGGAGAGCCAGGGAAACGACGAGGAAGAAGCGGCGCTCACGCTCGGTGGATCGGGCTGGCAGACGTTTTTCTTGGTCAGCCTTCCCAAGATTCGCTGGGGGGTGCTCTACGGCGTCGTGCTGTGCAACGCGCGCGCGATGGGCGAGTTCGGCGCCGTCTCGGTCGTCTCCGGGCACATCCGGGGACTGACCAACACCATCCCGCTCCACGTCGAGATCCTCTACAACGAATACCAGTTCGCGGCGGCGTTCGCGGTCGCCTCGCTCCTTTCGGTGCTGGCGATCGCGACGCTCGTCATCAAGGCGGTCGTCGAGCGCCACGTCCGTCCGAGGTCTCAAGGCTGGTAGCATGACGCCATGCGGCGATCGAGCCTCGGCCTCGTCCTGATCGCGGTCAACGTTTCGCTCGCGTTGCTCGCGGTCGCGGGATTGGCTGCCGCGGCAGCGGCCTTGCTCCGCCGTTTCAGCGACGAACAGGCCCTCGCGCGGGTGCGTCTGGCTTCGGTCAGCGCGGAGCGCGCGATCGCGGGCCAGAGCGACGCGCTCGCGACGATGACCCGCTTGCTCGCGGAGCACGAGACCTCGACGGATCTTCTCGCCCTGCGCCGCTTCGAGGAGGTCTCCCGGGACCTCGAGAGCTTCCGGGCGGCCGGCGAGCTCACTGCGGCCGCCGTGTTGCGCGGCGGGGTGGTGGTGGCCAAGGCGGGGCCGGCCCTTGATTGGGCGGGGATCGCGGGTGGGGCGCAGGCGCCGGCCGTCCGTCTCGAGGTCTTGCCTTCGGGAGGACTCCAACTGGCGTGTGCCGCGCCGCTCCCGCCCGACCGAGCCTTCGTCGCCGCCGCCGCGCGAATCCTGGATGCGGGCTTCGCGCGGCGCTTGAGCGAGGAGATCGGGGTTGTCGTGAGAATCGTCGATGCCGCGCACGGAATCGGCGATCTCGGTGATCCGATGTTGCCCTTACGCGCGCGACTGCTTCACGACGCGCCGCCGGAGGCCAAGCGCCTCGACGAACTCGGTGTCTACGCGACGGTGCGGGCGCTGCGCGGCCCCGACGGGCGCGTCGCGGGCTTCCTCGAAGCGGAGCTCCCGACGTCTCGCGCGCGCGAAGCGCACCTGCGCCTGGTGCGGCGGCTGTCGGTGCTTGCCCTCTTGATCGGCGGCATCGCGGCGATCGCCTCGGTGGTGGTCGCGCGGCGCATTGCTGCGCCGCTCGAACGCTTGACCGAGGCGGCGGATCGCATCGGCGGCGGCGACCTCACGACGCCTCTGGGCACCGAGGGTTTGGCGGAGATCGGCCGGCTCGCGACGTCGATGGAGCAGATGAGGCGCCGCCTCTGGCGGCTGACCGCCGACCTCGAAGCGCAAAAGGCCGAGGCCCGCGCGATGGTCAACGGGATCGTCGAGGGGGTATTCGTGGTGGACGGCGAACGGCGCGTGGTTCAGATGAACCCGCAGGCGGCCTCGTTGCTCGACCTGTCCGCCGACGGTGCGATCGGCCAGTTCTGCGGGGATGTCCTGAAGCCGGAGGCCGTGGGGAACACCCGGCCATGCGAGGAGAACTGCCCGATCCTCCACGCGCGGTTCCGTGGGGAAGCCCAGTCGACCGAGCACCTCGTCCTCGAAGATGGCCGCCGCCGCACGGTCGTCGTGACCAGCTCGATGTCGGGCGGCGACCGCCAGTTCCAGCTGCTGCGCGACGTAACGGAGATCGAGGCCGCGCGCCGTCTTCGCGACGCGGTGCTCGCCAACATCTCCCACGAGTTCAAAACGCCGCTTGCGGCGCAGCTCGCGTCTCTCGAGCTGCTCCTGAACCGTCTTCCCGAGCTCGGCCCCGACGAGACGCGCCGACTGATCGTGTCGTTACAACGCGGCGCTCTTCGTTTGACGCAGCTCATCGACAACCTGCTCGAGAGCGTGCGCATCGAGGCGGGACGTGTCGTGCTGCGCCGGCAGGCCGTTCACCTCGACGAGATCGTCGAAGACGCCGTCGAGATGGTCCGCCCTCTGACCGATCAGCGCGGGCAGTCGATCGACATCGCCTTGCCTCACCCGCTCCCGGTGGTGGCGGCGGACGGGCCGCGCCTCGTCCAGGTGTTCGTGAACCTCCTCGCCAACGCGGGGAAGTTCGCGCCGGACAACACGACCATCCGCGTGGGAGGAGAAGCCGGCGCGGGATTCGTGACGCTCTTCGTCGAAGACGACGGACCCGGCTGGAGCGAGGACGTCGAGCCGCAGCTGTTCGAGCCGTTCGTGCGATCGATAGGGGACGAGCCGGAATCGTCGGGAGTCGGTTTGGGCCTGTACATCGCGAAGTCGATCGTCGCGAGGCACGGCGGAACGATCAATGCGCGCTCCGGGAGCGGCCGCACGCGCGTCGCGGTCAAGCTCCCCGTCGAGGAGGGTGCGTGAAGATCCTGATCGTCGACGACGATCGCGAGCTGCGCGAGCTGATCGGATTCGCGCTGCGCGGCGCCGGCTACCCGGTCGTCGAGGCGGGCGACGGCTTAGAAGCGTTGCGTCGGCACGCGGCCGAGAAGCCCGATCTCGTGATCCTCGACGTCAATCTCCCGGGCATCGACGGGTTCGAGGTCTGCCGCCGGATTCGCGCCGAGGCCGATACCCCCGTGATGATGCTCACCGTGCGGAGCGAAGAAGCGGACCAGGTGCGGGGGCTCGATCTCGGCGCGGACGACTACCTTGCGAAGCCGTTCAGCCCGCGCACCCTGCTCGCGCGAGTCAGGGCGCTGCTCCGCCGTGGAGGTGCGGTGCGCCCCGCGCCTTCCAGCGCGGGGGCGATCGTGCTCGACCCCGAGCTCCAGACGGTCAGCGTGGGCGACGCGGCGCCGGTGCGGCTGACCAACCTGGAATTCCGCCTGCTTCAGCTCATGGTGACCGCGCCGAACCGCACCGTGGCTCCGGAGCGTTTGCTGCGCCACGTCTGGGGGCATCGGTCCACCGGCGATCGCCAGCTGTTGAAGCAACTCGTCCACCGGGTGAGACAAAAAGTCGAGGCCGATCCTGCCGAACCGCGCTATCTGAAAACCGTCTCCGGCGTCGGTTATCGTTTGGAGGTCTAGGGCGGGAAAATAATAGGGGACAGTCCCCTATTATTTCTGGGTCTTCGCGGATCACAGTGGGCCCTTTTTCGTTCATCCCTACCTGAAAGTCCTGTCTGGAGTGGACTTTCGCGGCGTTCACCGCGCTTGAAACCGGTGCAGGTTGTGGAGGAAGGTGGACGGCATGAAGAGCCCCAG
>JANMVW010000021.1:0-13693 GCA_031393555.1 Acidobacteriota bacterium | reverse complement strand
GGGAGGGGGGACAGTCCCCTATTTTTCTGACAAGCGGTATCCGAGGAGCTTGTCAGAAAAAAGGGGACTGTCCCCCCTCCCCACGCGACTTAGCCGCCGCTGGGCTCCGTCATCGCGAACGGATCGAGCGCCGCTTCGAGCTGCTCCGCCGTCAGGGACGTGGTCTCGCGAGCGACCTCGCGCACCGTGCGTCCCGTCTTGGCGGCCAGCTTCGCGATCGCCGCCGAGGCGTCGTAGCCGATGAGGGGGACCAGGCCCGTGCAGGTCGCCAAGCCGCGCTCGACCATCTCCGGGCCGCGTTCGGTGGCCTTGATGCCGCGGACGCAACGCTCGGCGAAATTGCGCGTGGCGGCTCCCAGGATTTCGATCGACTGCACGAGGTTGTGGGCCGCGAACGGGAGCATCGTGTTCAGCTCGAAGAAGCTCCACTGCCCGGCCTGAAGCACGGCGACGTCGTTGGCGATCGACTGCGAGGCGGCCTGGATCAGGGACTCGGCGATGACGGGGTTGACCTTGCCGGGCATGATCGAGCTGCCGGGCTGGACCTCGGGGAGTGCGAGTTCTCCCAGGCCGCAACGGGGGCCCGAACCCATCAGCCGGATGTCGTTGGCGATCTTGAGGAGGCTGACGGCGACGGTCCGGATCGTGCCCGAGGCCTGGACGACCGCATCGATCGTCGCCTGAGCCTGGAAGTGATTGTCGGTTTCGCGGACGTCGATGCCGGCGTTCTTCGAGACGAGCGCCAGCACGCGCCGCGCGAACTCGGGGTGGGTGTTGATGCCGGTTCCGACGGCGGTGCCGCCGAGCGGCACCAGGGCGAGCTCTTCCTTGGCGTGCCAAAGGCGCTGCACCGACTTGGCCATCTGGCCGGCGTACCCGAGAAATACCTGGCCGAGGCGGATCGGCGTGGCGTCTTGGAGGTGGGTGCGTCCCGTCTTGATCACCCCCCAAAACGCCTCCGACTGCGCGGCGACCTCGGCGCCCAAGGTCTCGATGGCCGGTTCGAGTTCTTCGTGGATCGCCAAGAGCGCCGCGATGTGCAGCGCGGTCGGGATGACGTCGTTCGAGGATTGCCCCAAGTTGACGTGGTCGTTCGGGTGCACGACCCCGCGCGCGCCGCGCGCCGCGCCCAAGATCTCGGCGGCCCGATTGGCGATGACCTCGTTGGCGTTCATGTTGGTCGACGTACCCGAACCGGTCTGAAAGACGTCGATCGGGAAGTGCGCGTCCAGCCGCCCGTCGGCGACCTCGTTCGCCGCCTGGACGATCGCTTCGGCGATGTCCTTGTCGAGCAGACCCAAGTCGCGATTGACCTGCGCCGCGGCCGCCTTGATCATCCCGATCGCTCTTAGGAATCGCCGCGGGAGCCGGATCCCGCTGACCGGGAAGTTGATCACCGCCCGCTGTGTCGACGCCCCGTAGTAGGCATCCTCCGGGACCTCCATCTCGCCCATGGTGTCGCGCTCGACGCGCGTTTTGGTGTTCGACATGGTGGAACCTCCTTGGTCGTGCAAGAACGCCGGCGTCACGATAGCAATGTTATTCTCCTCCGTCCTGTCAGGAGACGACACCATGAGCGGTTCGAAAGGGCTTTCCTGTTTCAAGGCCTACGACATTCGCGGACGCATTCCCGGCGAGTTGAACCGCGAGCTGATCGTCACGATCGCGCGCGCCTACGCGGCGTGGCTGAAGCCCAAGGCGGTGGCGGTCGGCTACGACATCCGCCTCTCGAGCCCCGACTTCGCGGAGGCGGTTCGCGAGGGTCTGACGGACGCAGGCGTGGACGTCATCGACATCGGCGCCTGCGGAACCGAACAGGTCTACTTCGCGACGTTCCATCTGAATCTCGACGGCGGCGTGATGGTGACGGCGAGCCACAATCCGGCCGACTACAACGGACTCAAACTCGTCCGCGAGAAGGCCAAGCCGATCAGCGCCGACACGGGGCTGCTCGACATCGAACGGTTGACGCTTTCGGGCGGGTTCGCCTCTTCGACCGTCAAGGGGACCGTGAAGCGCGTCGACCTTCAAGAGGCCTACGTGAAGCATCTGCTCTCGTACGTCGACGTCCCGACGCTCGCCCCGCTGAAGGTCGTCAGCAACCCCGGCAACGGCGGAGCCGGTGTCGTGATCGACGCGCTCGGGCCGCACCTCCCGTTCCGCTTCGTGAAGGTCCATCACGAGCCCGACGGACGCTTCCCGAACGGCATTCCGAATCCGCTCCTCCCTGAAAGACGCGCCGACACGGCGGCCGCGGTGGTGGCGGCCGGCGCCGACTGCGGCATCGCGTGGGACGGTGACTTCGACCGCTGCTTTTTTTTCGACGAGAAAGGCGGCTTCATCGAGGGGTATTACATCGTCGGGCTGCTCGCCGCACAGATCCTCAAGAAGGCCGGGCCGGCGAAAATCGTCCACGATCCCCGCCTCACCTGGAACACGATTCAGGTCGTTCGCGAGTGGGGTGGGACGCCCGTGCAGAGCAAGTCAGGGCACGCCTTCATGAAAGAGGTCATGCGCCGCGAGGACGCCGCCTACGGAGGCGAGATGTCCGCGCACCATTTCTTCAGGGCATTCTCCTACTGCGACAGCGGCATGATCCCGTGGCTTTGCGTCCTCGAGATCATGAGCCAGACCGGAAAGCCTCTGAGCGAGCTCGTCGCCGAGCACGTGCGCCGATTTCCGACGAGCGGGGAGATCAACCGGAAGGTCGGCGACGCCTCGGCGGTCATCGCGACGATCCGGAAGCGTTACGGCCCCTTGGCGCTTTCGATCGACGAGACCGACGGGGTCGGCATGGACTTCGAGCGCTGGCGATTCAACCTGCGGATGTCCAACACGGAGCCGCTCATCCGTTTGAACGTCGAATCGCGGGGCGACGCGGCGTTGATGACCGACAAGACGAACGAGCTCCTCGCGCTGATCGGCGGCGAATCGCAGGGCTGAGAATTTCGTCAGGACAGCCAGTCGGCAAGTTGGCGGTTGAACTTCGAGTTCGGCATGACGAGGTCGAACCCCGCGCCTCGAGCCGCATCGAACGCCGCTTCGTGGACATGACTCCCGAAGGCGATCAGTTGCGGAGCCGGGGACTTTCCCTTCCATCGCGGCGCCCAGGCCAAAGCGTCGACCGAGCGGCATCCCAGGTCGACGATCACGCGGGAGACGCCTCCCGCGTGAAAGGCGGCCTCCATCGTCGCCTCGTCACCCACGCGCTGGGCCTCGCGCCCGAGAGTCTTGGCGAGCCCCGCCACGCGGGCCCAAAAGAAAACATCGTCCGAAACGAACAGAATCTTGTCGCTCATCGGGAGTCTCCTGGATCGGCCATCCTTGACTTTCGGACGCCGTCCTGCAAACTTTAGGCCGCCCTCGGGAAACGCGTTCGGAGGATCGGTTGAAGCTTCGCGACAGACAGCCCTTATTCGTCGGCACCAAGATGGACAGCCAGGTGCGCCGGAGACTCGAGTCGATCACCGGGACGGACAAGAAGTACTTTTCCCACGACGACACGACCTTTCTGACCATTTGCCGCCTTGGCGAGGACGAGTACGTCGGCAAGGTGATCGACGAGCGGCTGACGACCGAGCGTGTGGACGATATTCGCCGGAACGTCCTGTCCATCCTTCAGCGGCTTTGCCCCGAGACCCGGTTCCCCGCCGTGCTCGACATCGTTCCCTGCGACGTTTCCGGGGAGTGATCGAACGACGGGATGTGGTAGCGCTACGGGGAATCGAACCCCGGTCTGGTGGCTGAGAACCACCCGTCCTGACCCCTAGACGATAGCGCCGCCGCGGATTCTAGCAGGCGATTTCCGGCCTGACCAGACGCCCCCGCACCGGTTGCACTCTCGAAATCGGAACCTATATTCGGCGAGGTCCCGCGTTTTTCCTTGGGGGGCCGATGACGGTCGTTGACGGCGTGATGATCGTACTCGGGGTGTCCGGGATCGTGGCACCGGCCGCGTTTGCCCTGGGAAGGACGCTCGGCGCGAGGCGGGCGCGAAGGACGAGGCGTCGCGAGTACGGCGAGGCGCGGGCCCTGCTCGACATCACGGAAGCCGTCAACCGCAGCTTGGACCTCCATGAAGTCATGAGCCTCATCGTGCAACGCGTCGGAGAGCGTGTCGGGGCTCAGCGCTGCTCGATCGTCTTCGTCGACCAGGCGGCTCAACGCTGCTTCGTCATGGCGGCCAGCGACAATCCCAAGGCGGACATGCTCGCGATCGATCTGGAGAAATACCCCGAGATCCAGCGCGCGATCGAGACGGGCGAGCCGGTGTTCGTCGAGGACGTGGCCAACGACCCGCTGCTCGCACCGGTTCGGGAGCTCTTGCTCAAGCACGGGTACCGGTCCCTCCTCGTGCTGCCTCTGGTTTATGGCAAGGAGGTCCTCGGCACGCTCTTCCTCCGGGCGAACCGCGAGGTTCCGTTCACCGAATCCGAGATGCGCTTTTGCAGGATCGCCGCGGCGACTTCGGCCAACGCGCTCAAAAACGCACTGCTCTTCCGCGATGTGGCGCAAGAGGCCGCGCGCCACCGATCGACCGGCGAAAAGCTCCGCCGCGTCTTGGACGGCACTCCCGAAGTCATCGTCGCGACGGACGGCGCGGGTCGCGTCACCGAGTTCAATCGCGCGGCCGAAGACCTGACCGGATTTTTCGCGAAAGAAGCCCTCGGGCAGCCTCTCGGCAAGGTCTTTCCGGCGGCGGCATCCCACGTCGCGGCCGGACGCAAGGGCCTCGAGCTCGTCCTGACCCGCCCCGACGGAAGCGCGTGCGAAATGCGCCTCGTGACCGCGCCGCTGACGGACGCCGTGGGCGACGCCGCCGGAAGCGTGTTGCTCGGGACGGACGTGACCGACCTCAGGCGCGCGGAAAAGAGCCTCGCGCAGGCCGAGCGTTTGTCGAGCCTCGGAGAAGTGGTCGCCGGGGTGGCGCACGAATTGAACAACCCGCTCTCGGCGGTGCTCGGCTACGCGCAGCTTCTGCAGTCGAACCCGAGCCGCGAAGGTCTCGAACGCGACCTTTCGCGCATCGTCGAGTCGGCCCGCCGTTGTCAGAGGATCGTCGTCAACCTGCTCTCGTTCGCGCGCAAGCATCCGGCCAAGAAGATGGCCCAAGATTTGAACGCCTGCGTGCGTAAGGTCATCGATCTGAAGACCTATCACCTCCGCGCGGCGAGAATCGAAGCCGTCTTGGAGCTCGCCGAGCCGCTGCCGCGCGCCCAGTTCGATTTCCACCAGATCGAGCAGGTGATCCTCAATCTCCTCAACAACGCGGAGCAAGCGATCGCGGCCACGGGAAAACCGGGCCGGGTGGTCTTGCGCTCGTTCGCCGTCGAGGGCGAGATCCGCCTGGAGATCGAGGATGACGGTCCGGGGGTCCCCCAGAGCGTGAGACACCGCGTCTTCGATCCGTTCTTCACGACAAAAGACATCGGGATGGGAACCGGGCTCGGCCTTTCCGTCTCCTACGGGATCATCCAGGAGCATCAGGGCCGCATCGAGCTGCTCCCCGATCGCCCCGGCGGCGGCGCCTGCTTCGCGGTGAGTCTTCCCCGCGCGGTGGGGGTCGCGGACGAAGAGGAGTTGGTGGAGGCGCCCCAATCGGCCCTCAGGCCGCTCCAGGGGAGGCGCGTGTTGGTGGCGGAGGATGAGCCTCTCGTGCTCGATCTTTTCTCACGCCTGCTCGAGGCCGACGGCGCGACGGTCACTCTCGCGCGGGACGGCGAGGAGGCGTGGAGCCGCATCCTCGAGACGGATTTCGATCTCATCGTCGCCGATCTACGCATGCCGAACCTCGACGGCCGCGCGCTCTACGAGCGTGTCGTCGAGGAGAAGCCGTCGATGGTTCGTCGCTTCGTCTTCGCAACGGGTGATCTGGTGCGGCAGGAGAGCCTGAAGTTCCTCGAGGGGCTGCCCAACCGCATCCTCGCGAAGCCGTTGGACGTCGACAACGTGCGGCGCGTGCTCGTTTCGGCCGTTGCGAGCTGCCGCGCGGTGTAGGATCGCGCGGTGAACGAGATCTCGGGGCTCGAGTCGAATCTCGGGGCCTGGAAGCTCTGACCGGTTTCAGCGTCCGGCCGTTGCGAGAGCGGCGACCGCACTGCGCAGGGAATCCGAGACGTCCGCAATCTCCTCGGACGATGGATTTCGTCGCGCCGCGACGGGAATCGGGCTCCCGATCCGCACGGTGACGGGAACGAAGCGGGGCCATTTGGCGTAGCGGGGCAAGGCCTCGAAGGTCCCGCCCAGGTGGATGGGGATGAGGGGGACGCCCATCCGCAAGGCGAGCACCGAGGCCCCCCCGCGAAACGGTCTCATCGATCCGTCCCTCGTGATGCCCCCTTCGGGAAAAATCCCCAGCAGGCCGCCTCGCCGAACGACCTCGCCGATGTGCCTAAAGGACCGGACCATGCCGGCATCCCCTCCGACGGGAATCGCTCCGAGCCACCGCAGGGCGATGTGGAGGCGTGGGTTCCGGTAGAAGTCGTTGGCGACCAGGAAACGAACCGGCCGCCTCGCGCAGATGCCGACGAGAATCGGATCGAGAAACGACGCATGGTTCGCGGCAAGAATCGCTGCGCCTTCTCGTGGGACGTTGTCTCGTCCGTGGGTCTTCAGGCGGAAGGCCAGCTTGAACGCGGGCGAAAACACCGCACGCAGCGACAGGAACGCCACGTCGAGTTCCTCCCGCATGGGCGGATCGCTCAGTTCGCCACGCGATCGGCGTAACGCTTCACCAAGGCCGGCACGAGGTATTCGGACATCGCCTCCGCGAGGCGGTGTCGCGGGGCGTGACCCCAGTCCCTCCGGGCTCTCGTGTCGTCCACGTCGGCCGGCCACGTGTCGACGATCGCCTGACGCCAAGCCACCGGCTCGAACGCGATCCGGGCATCGGGAAAGTGATGCAGCACCGCATCCCTGATTTCGTCCGCCGAGGGGGCGAACGCCCCGATGTTGTAAACGCGCGTGGTCAGGCGCTCCGCGGGGGCCTGGTCCAGGCGGAGGATCGCGCCGACCGCGTCGGGCATCGTCATGAACGGCATCCGGGTGCGCGCGGCGACGAAGCACGCATACGGCTTTCCCTGGGCGGCCGCGTGAATCATCTCGGGAGCGTAATCGCTCGTCCCTCCGGAGGGCAGGGTGTCCGCGCTGATCAACCCGGGGAAGCGGATCGCCCGGAAATCGAGTCCGGGCGTTCCGTCCTTTTGCGCTCGCGCGGCGAAGTACGAGCCGATCATCTCGCCGTAGAGCTTGTTGCAGCCGTACATCCCCGCGGGCCGATTCCACTCGGTTTCCTGGACGGCGCCCGCCGCCACCTTGGCCGCCGCGTCGGGAAGGCCGTACACCGCGATGCTGCTCGGGAAGTGGAAGCGGACGTCGTGTCCCGACACGCGCGCCTGCTCGCGACACAAACGGAAGAGATTGAGCGTGGCCGAGACGTTGACCTCGTGGGCCAAATCCGGATCGCGTTCGGCCTTGGAAGAGAGCAGCGCCGCCAGGTGGAATACCGCGTCCGGGGCATGCTCGCGGAACAGGTCGGCCATCAAGGCCGGCTCCACCACGCTTCCGACCACGGTCTGCTTACAGCGTGCGGCGATGTCGGGAGCGATCGGCTGCAGGTCGACGGCAACGAGTTCGTAGCCTCGCTCTCGCAGCGCGGGGAGGAGAAGGTGTCCCATCTCCCCGTTGGCCCCGGTCACGAGTGCGGTGCGCGGCTCCATCGTTTTCAACGCGACGTTGGCTGGGGAGCAGGGAGTCGAACCCCGATTCTACGGTCCAGAGCCGCATGTCCTACCATTGGACGACTCCCCAGCGCGGCGCGAAAGGACGCTGAACTATAGCAAACCGGCCGAACGCCGGTCCAACAATCGGGCGATGCGGGCGAGAGTGCGGTCCTTCCCGAGGAGGGCCACGACCTCGAACAGCCCCGGGCTCGCGGAGCGCCCGGTGACCGCCAGACGCACGGGGTGGATCAACTTTCCCCCCGCGAGTCCGCACTCCTCGGCCACCCCGCGAAGCTCGTGCTCGAGTGCGCCTTCCTCCCAGGGAGTCACCGCGGCCCAGCGCAGGGCCAGCGCCCGAAGCGCCGGGACGATCGCCTCCGGCCCGAGGTGCTTTTTCACTCCGTCCGCGTCGTAGTCGAGCTCGTCCGTGGGCAAAAAGAAGAACCGGCCTTCGACGGGGATCGCCGCGAGCGTCTTCGCCCGAGGTTGAATGAGGCCGAGCACCCGCAAGAACCACTCGCGGCGCGTGCCCTCGTAGGCGTCGTCCCACAGTCTCGCCGAAACGAGCGCCCCGCGCGCGGCCGCGGCGATCTCTTCCTTGGAGAGCTCCGCAATGTAGAGCCCGTTCAGCCACTCGAGCTTCACCGCATCGAAAACGGCGCCGGATTTTCCGACACCGTCGAGGTCAAACGCGGCGATCAACTCCTCACGGGTCATCTTTTGCCGCTCGTCCCCCGGGTTCCAACCCAGCAGCGCGAGGAAATTGAAGAGGGCGTCCGGCAGGAAGCCTTCCTCGCGGTAGTCCAGGACCGAGGTCGCGCCATGCCGCTTCGAAAGCCGCTTCTTGTCGGTGCCGAAAATCAGCGGGAGGTGGGTGAAGGCCGGCGGCGTTTTTGACAGGCCGTGATAGATCAGGAGTTGTTTCGGCGTGTTCGAGATGTGATCGTCGCCGCGGATCACGTGCGTGATGCTCATCGCGACGTCGTCCGATACGACCGAGAGGTTGTACGTGGGCGTTCCGTCCGTCCGGAGGAGGATCAGATCCTCGAGCACCTCGTTCGGGAACGACGTCGGGCCATGAACGCCGTCGTCCCACGCGGTCGCCCCAGTCGGGACCTGCAAGCGCACGACGAACGGCGCGCCGACCGCCGCGCGCGCGTCGGATTCCTCCCGCGGAATCGCCAGGCAGCGCCGCGGGTAGGTGTAGCCGCCTCCGGCCTTCTCGGCGGCCTCGCGTTCCGCGGTGAGCGCCCCGGCCTCGCAGAAGCATCGGTACGCCTTCCCGGAGGCGAGCAGTTGCTGCGCATCGGCCACGTGCTGCGCGCGGTTTGCGGTTTGGAAGAAGGGACCTTCGTCCGGGGTCATCCCGAGCCACGCCATGCCGTCGAGGATCGCGCGCACGACCTCGTCGGAGGATCGCTGGGCGTCCGTGTCCTCGATGCGCAGCACGAACACCCCGCCGTGGCGCCTCGCGTAAAGCCAGTTGAAGATCGCGGTTCGGGCGCCGCCCAGGTGCAAATAGCCGGTGGGGCTCGGCGCGAACCGGACGCGGACGCTCACCGGCGCCTCACGCGCCGCCGCGGGATTTCTCGATCTTGGCCCACGAGTCCTTCAGCGTGATCGTCCGGTTGAACACGGGAGCGGAAGGCGTCGTGTCCGTGTCGGCGCAGAAATAGCCCAGTCGCTCGAACTGCACCGTGGCTCCCGCGGGAAGCGCGGCCGTCGCCGCCTCGACGCGCGCGTCGACGATCGTGGCCAGCGAGTCCGGATTCAATTGCGCCCGCCAGTCGAGCCCCTCGCTCTCGTCGTTGGGGTTTTCCCGGGTGAAGAGCGGCTCGTACAAGCGCACGGTGGCCGCGACCGAGTGCGCCGCCGACGTCCAGTGGATCGTGCTTTTCACCTTGCGGCCGTCGGGGGAGGCTCCGCCGCGTGAGGCCGGGTCGTACGTGCAGCGCAGCTCGACGATGTTCCCCGCGTCGTCCTTGACGACGCGGGTGCACACGATGAAGTACGCCCCGCGCAGCCGGACCTCATTTCCGGGGAACAGCCGGTGGTACTTCGGTGGGGGCACTTCGCGAAAATCGTCGTGCTCGATGTAAATCGTCCGCGCGAACGGAACCTTGCGCGTCCCGGCTCCCGGATCTTCGGGGTTGACTTGGACCTCGAACTCTTCGACGAGTCCTTCGGGGTAGTTCTCGATGACGACGGCGAGCGGCTTGAGCACGCTCATGACGCGCGGCGCGCGCCGGTTCAGGTCGTCGCGCACGGCGTGCTCGAGCAGGGCGACGTCGACGACGCTGTCCCGCTTGGCGACGCCGATCCTCTCGCAGAAGTTCCGGATCGCCTCGGGCGTGAAGCCGCGCCGGCGCAGGCCCGAAAGGGTCGGCATCCGCGGATCGTCCCAACCCTTGACGTGCCCCTCCTGCACGAGCAGGAGCAGCTTCCGTTTGCTCAGCACCGTGTAGGTCAGGTTCAAGCGAGCGAATTCGATCTGCCGGGGACGCGAGTCCACGGGGCAGTTGGCGACGACCCAGTCGTAAAACGGCCGGTGGTCTTCGAACTCGAGCGTGCACAGCGAGTGCGTGATCCCCTCAAATGCGTCTTCCAGGGGATGGGCGTAGTCGTACATCGGATAGATGCACCAGGCGTCCCCGGTCCGGTGGTGGGAGGCCTTCTTGATCCGGTACAGCGCCGGGTCGCGCAGGTTGATGTTCGGCGAGGCCATGTCGATCTTGGCGCGCAGCACGGAGGCGCCTTCCGGGAACTCGCCGGCCCGCATGCGCGCGAACAGGTCGAGGCTCTCCGAGGCGGGCCGGTTGCGATAGGGGCTGTTCTTCCCCGGTTCGGTCAACGTGCCGCGATGAGCGCGAATCTCGTCGGCGCTCAACTGATCGACGTAGGCCAGACCCTTTTCGATCAGGGCGACCGCGCACTCGTACATCTTGAGAAAGTAGTCCGACGCGAAGTAGAGCCGATCCTCCCAGTCGAAGCCGAGCCATCGGACGTCCTCGATGATGGACTCGACGTATTCCTGTTCTTCCTTCGCCGGGTTCGTGTCGTCGAACCTGAGGTTGCAGATCCCGCCGAACTCGGCCGCGAGCCCGAAGTTCAGGCAGATCGATTTCGCGTGTCCGATGTGGAGGTAGCCGTTGGGTTCCGGCGGGAAGCGCGTCGCGACGTGGCCGCCGTGCTTCCCGGTGGCCTTGTCCTCGTCGACGATCTGGCGGATGAAGTCGCGGTAGCCGCCTTCGGGTGCGTTGTCGTCAGGCGTGTTCACGGCGCGGCCCTCGGGCCGGTCGTGACGTCATCGGAGCGGCCCTTGGCGGTGAGGGAGGGATTCGAACCCTCGGTAGGGGTTTAAAGCCCTACAACGGTTTAGCAAACCGCCCCGTTCAGCCACTCTGGCACCTCACCAAGGGCGCTCCGACGATTCACGTGCCGGCGAAGCGCGGGATTGTATCCCAGGCGTCAACCGGCCTGGTAGGCTTCCTCGCATGGTGATCACACTCTGGGTTCTGGCCGTCGTGCTCGTGGCTGCCGGCCTCGTCGGCCTCGTGCTGCCGTTGATCCCCGGCGTCCCCCTCATCTATCTCGGGATCGTGGCCGCCGCCGGGGCCGGGGGGTTCACGAAGATCGGGGGCCTCACCCTCGCGGTGTGCGGTGTGCTGACGGCGATCGCGTTCGCCGTCGATTACGTCGCCGGCGTGCTGGGCGCCAAGCGGATGGGGGCGACGCCGTGGGGACTCCTCGGGGCGGTCGTCGGCACCGTGGTCGGAATATTCTTCGGGCTCCCCGGGCTGATCTTGGGGCCCGCCGTGGGCGCGATCGGGTTCGAGTACTGGAAGGACCCCAACTTCAAGAAGGCGGCGCAAGCGGGAGTTGGAGTCGTGATCGGCTTCGCGCTGGGGGCCGTCGCGAAGTGCGCGATCGCGCTGACGATGCTCGGAATTGCCGTGGTCGCCTATCTCGTGTGACCGGGAGTGGCGGAGGGGGCGGGATTCGCACCCGCAGCGCCCTTTCGGGCGCGGTCGCTTTCAAGGCGACTGCCTTCAACCACTCGGCCACCCCTCCTCTTTAGAGATTTTCCCGCGCCACGATCCGATCGCGGCCATCCATGTAGGGACGACGCGCCGAAAGTACTTTGATGCTCCCGTCCGCTTATTGCCCGTATTCAAGGAAGGCGACCAGCGTGCGCCCGACGGCGAGCCCCGAACCGTTCATCGTGTGCGCGTAGGCCACCGTGGCCACTTCGCGCGCGCGGTGCTTGATGTTCGCGTGGCGGGCTTGATCGGTCCCGAAGTTCGAGCACGACGAGATCTCGGTGAAAGATCTCGGTGAAAACCGACGGAAGACGTGCGTTCGCATGGGTCGCACCGTCGTCGCTCGACGAAGTGCCGATGCTCGCGGCAAACCGAGCGATTCCCATGGCGCTGCGATGGCAATTGCGATGAGTGTCATCTCAAACTGATGGCGGACTCCGTCGCATCTCCGGATATTTCGGATCAATGGAGTCGTCTGTAGCCGCTGACATCGGAACGCGGAGAGTGTGCGATTCCTAGTTGGAAATTGAAACGGCTCCCAACCCCGTGGTTTGATGGTGTTGCGAAACGACCCTCAGCCACGAAGAAAGGAGCCATCGATGGAAAGTGTCCTACGTCCGGTTCAGGCACGCAAGAGGAAGAAATGCTTCGGGGAGGTAGAGATCATCGGTCGCGAGACTTACGCCGAGCTGGAACTCGATTCGAAGGTCGAGTTGATTCGCTCGTTGATCCCCCTGGGCCTGATGCACGTGAACGAGCTGCTTAACCAAGAACTCAAGGATCTCGCCGGTGCCCGCTACGCGCGGAAGGGCGAGGAGCAGCGCGGCCGCCGGCACGGCAGCAATCCCGGCAGTCTCCGGCTTGGTGGTCAACGCGTTCCGATCCTCGTGCCTCGCGTTCGGAGCGCCCAAGGCGGCGAGATTCCATTGCGATCGTACGGCGCGCTGAGCACCGGCGGGGATCTGGACGAACTGCTCTTGAAGCGCGTGCTCTATGGGATCTCGTGCCGCAACTACGAGGCGGCGGCAGAATCGATTCCCGGCGCGATCGGTCTGTCCAGTTCGACGGTATCGAGGAAGTTCATCGAGGCCAGCGCGACAAAGCTTCGGGAGTTTCAAGAGCGGGACCTTCGAGACGAAGACATCGTGGCCCTGGTACTCGACGGAAAGACGTTCGCCACGGAGACGATGGTCGTGGCCCTGGGCATCACGCTTTCCGGGGACAAACGTTTCTTGGGCTTCGTGGAGACGGACACCGAAAACGAGAAAGTGTTGACACCATTTCTGCGGTCGTTGATCGAGCGGGGATTGGACCCCTCCCAGGGTCTGTTGGTTGTCCTGGACGGCGGGAAGGGGCTTCGCGCGGCGGTGAAGAAAGCGTTCAAGAGCCGCGCCTTGATCCAGCGTTGCCAATGGCACAAACGAGAGAACGTGGTGGGATATCTGCCGAAGAGCGAGCAGACGGCTTGGCGTCAACGACTTCAACGGGCCTACAACCGACCAACGAACGACGAGGCGACGAGCGCGTTGAATACACTTCATGCCGAGCTCGAAGAGCGAAACCAATCTGCCGCCTCGAGCCTCGCCGAGGGTCTCGACGAGACACTCACCCTTCATCGGCTCGGCGTGTACGGCGTGCTGGGCCGCTCGCTCAAGACGACCAACTGCATCGAATCCGTCAACGCTCTGATCGAGGAGCGCTGCGCAAAGGTCGATCGCTGGCAGAATTCCAACCAGCGGCAACGATGGCTGGCGACGGCCTTGCTCGAGGTCGAACCTCGGCTGCGGAAGATCAAAGGGTATCGACACCTCGTCAAGCTTCGCGAGGCGCTGAAACGCGAACTGAAGATCGGGAAGAAGCAAAGCTCAGTGAAGGAAGCGGCCTGATCAATGACGAGCCGTGGAGAGTTTCAACTAGGAATGGGCTTGACTC
>JANMVW010000014.1:0-6367 GCA_031393555.1 Acidobacteriota bacterium | reverse complement strand
CGCGAAGTCGCCACTTCCGGCGCCAACGTCCTCGGCGCCGATTGGCGCTCCCGCTTGAGCGGCGCGCATCCGCTGCAGGGAAACCTGGACCCATGCGTGTTGCTCGCCGACGTCGCCACCGTGCGCCGCCGGACGCTCTCCATGCTTCAAGACGGCGCGGTCCTCCCCGCCCACATCGCCAATCTCGGCCACGGCATCCTCCCGGAGACCCCCGTCGACAATGCGATCGCGTTCGTCGAGACGGTGAAGGGGTTCAGGGGCTAGGAACCGGTACGTCGTTGGGTCCCGACTCCCCATCGGGGTTGAGCCGCCGGTGAAATGTGAAGTTGACGCTGTTTTTCTGGCGGCCGGGTCGTTGGAGGACGCTTCCAGCCTGTTTTTTGGAGAAACGGCCCTCTAGGATCGTCCAGGATCGACGATCGACGCCCTTTCCAGGATTCTGGACCCCGGAAATAGTCGAAAGTGGGGCGAATTAAGTAGGGTGGCGGGTCAACCTTGGGGGGACTGAGCGGACACGGATCAGGTGGTGGTACCAGCCTGCGCGCCGTCGTCGAGTTGTTCCGCCGCTAGCGACGACCGTCTACACTGAGCTCGATCAGTGCCGCGGCTCTCCAACCGCCGCCGAGAGCTGAGCGCAAGAGCGCCACCACCGTCGATGAGAACGGCCTCATCGAAGCCGAATAGCGAGGCTGAACTCGTCGGCGATCCGCGTTCGCGCCAACCGCCTGACTACCAAGCTCCAGGATCCGAGGAGAGGAACAGGTCAGCCGAGCTCGTCGGCGACCCACGCGCAAACGTCGGCGCAGGCGTCTTCGACGGAGAGGCGCGGGCCCCAGAACATCGGGCCGATCGCCTCGTGCGCCTTGCGCACCGCGCGCCACCTTTCGCCGTCGTTCGGGGCGAAGGCGGCATGCGCGGAGGTGGGCAGCGTCGCGAGCTGCTTCTGCGCGAGCATCTCGTCGGCGAGCGCCTTCACGGTTGCGTAGCCGGCAAGCGGCGGAAGCAATGCACGGGCTCGCACGATGCGCGCCGCGTCCTCGACGTGGCGCACGAACGTTGCAGGCGCGACGTCCTCCCGCGGGAACCGGCGCATCACCGCATCGAGCTTCTCCAGCAGGGTAACGAGCGGATGAACGCAGCGCACGCCACGCGGGCGGTTGTCGTCGAAGTCGCCGAGCTGTCCCTCGCGTTCAAGGTGGGCGCCCACGAACGACGTCATATCGCGCGCTACAAAAGGGGTGACTCGCGCGTTACCCACCTCGACGACCACGAAGGGCCTGAGGAGCGAGGCGAGCGAGCCGAGGTGTCTGCCGGGGTAGTCGACGTGCAGATTTGCGCTGCGGAAGCTAGGGTCGACGATATCCCCCTGCTTCGTCGTGGCGCCGGGTACTCTGAGAAGGCACGCGAGCCCCTCGAAGTGGGCCTTGCGCTCGGTCGTGGCCTTCGCGCCATCGCTCTTCCAGTTGGTGACCGAACGTAGCTTGCCGACGCTTCCCGGCTCGAGCTTCAGGTCGAGGTCTTCGGAGAAACGCTCGATGAGGCCAAAGCCCTTCGACAGCGACGTGCCGCCCTTGAACCACACCTCGAAGCCCTGCGCGTGCAGCGCCCAGAGCGTGTGCGTGACCCAGTAGTCCTTCTCGACCAAGGCGACGCCGAGGCCGCGCTTTTCGCCGACGATCTGCAGGAGCGCGTCGAAGTCGGCATCGTCGTGGACGAAGGTCATTGCGCACGCTGCACGAGCTGTTGCGTGCGGCGCGAGCCGAACCGCCGTGCCACGTCGACGAGATGCTCTCTGTCGAAGCGACCCGCACGCAGCGCCGTCCTCAGCGCAGCAGTGAGATCCTCGAGCGAGGACCCGGCCTGGTCGGCGTTCTCGAAGAGGTCGACGACGAACCACTCCGGCGAGGGCACCTCCGGAAAGGCCACGCGCCGCAGCAGGAACTTCCGCCCGCCGAGGTCGAAAAGGCCCGAGCGCTTGGTGTTGTAGACCAGCGGCCTGGCGAACACGGCGGTCGTGCCAAGGCCGAGCGCGTTCCAACGATCGGGCCCGGTGAACGCGAAGGGTCCGCCATCGAGCAGGGCGCGCATGAGCGCCTCGTCGGTCGGCGGCACCACGCCGAAGCGACTTGGCCGCGGGGAGACGAATAGTCCATGCGAGAGTTGCACGAGCTGGCCAGCGCGCACGAGGCGCTGCGCGAACCGCGGCGGGTTCGCGCTCCACTGCCTGAACTCGCGCGTGCGGTACACGCGGCCGGGCTCGAACGTGGGCTGGGCGGCTGCAGTCATTGTCTTTAATTTCCCGAATAAAAGATACAGTCCTGAGCCGATCTTTGCAAGGCCGACTCTGGTTGCCGCTCGCCACAGCCAGTATTGGAAGGGGGTTCGCGCGTGACTCGCTTTGGGCTAAGGGCCATCCCCCGGGCTCGCCATCCTAGGAACTGATTTGAATCTCTCATCGAGCGGCTCCGTGGGCAACGGATAGCCGGCGGCGTCCATCACGGTGACGACGCCATCGAGTTGAGCCTCGTCGCGAAGCGCCACCCAGACCACTGCGTGGTGCTCGAAGTAGAGGATTGCGTTCGCAAGCTCCGGAACGACGAGCGTATCGATGCGAACCGAAGGCCCCAGGGTGATTTGAAGGAACAGCATCGCGCACAGCGCGTTCCAGTCCGTCGAGTTGAATCCGACGGCGCCTCGAAGGCCCGCCGGAACGCCTAAAGCATGCACGGCGGAACTCCAGACGCGCGACTGCGGCCACGCCTCGGCCGCGCGGCCGAGCGACCAAGCGCCACGGTCCGGGTAGACCCAATAGCGGTCGTTGGGCCGGACAGCCGTGAGCAGGGCGGCGACGAAGTGCGGCACGCGAGCGGCCTCTTTCGGGTAGGGCCAATACCTGCTGACGCCCGTACCGGCCGTGAAGACCAGATGCTCGGATTGCGGGTCCTGCGGATGACGACCGATGCCTCTGTCGGCGGCCCACACCATGAAGGCTTCGTGGAAAAGCGTCCGGATGCTCACGACGCTAACGTCGTTCTCGTTGACGGGATGGTCAAGCTACGCCGATCCGATCGCGATCCCCGTCAGGAACACGAGCACCCCGCCGACCACGACCTGAAACGCGGCGGCGAGAAACGGGGTGTCCATGTAGCGGTTCCGGATCCAGGCGATCGCGAGCAGCTCGATCGCCACCACGATCGTCGCGATCACGGTCGCCAACATGAAGTTGGGGATGAGGTAGGGAAGCGCGTGCCCCACGCCGCCCAGAAAGGTCATCAGTCCACAAATCACGCCGCGCAGGAGCGGGCGGCCCCGGCCGGTGAGACTGCCGTCGTCCGAAAGCGCCTCGGCAAACCCCATGCTGATCCCGGCGCCGACGGCGGCGGCCATCCCGACGAGAAACGCCTTCCAACTGTCGTGCGTCGCGAAGGCCGACGCGAACAGCGGCGCCAACGTCGACACCGAGCCATCCATCAGCCCGGCGAGTCCCGGCTGGACGACCTGCAGCACGAACAGCTGGCGCGAGGTGCGCGCTTCTTCCTCACGCTCCGATTCCGGCTGGTGCGCGGGATCGAACGACGCCGAGGCGTCTTCATGCTTCCGCTCTTCGGCGGCGAGGTCGCCCAGAAGTTGGCGCAGCTCGGCGTCCGTCGCCTGCGCGGCCGCCTTGTCGTAGTAACGCGCGGCCTCGAGCTCCATCAGCGCGACACGGCGGCGGATGTGGTCGACGCTGGGAATCCGCAGCGACTGGACGGGGTCGCGGCGCACGAACCCGCGGACGTCCTGGCGACGGACCAGCGGGATTTCCTCTCCGTATTTCTTGCGGAACATCTCGATCAGACGCCGGCGATGGGCATCCTCTTGCGCGCACATCCCGTCGAGCGACGCCGCCGCCTTGGGATAGTTCGGGCGGACGAGGCGCGCGAACTCGCGGAAGATCCTGGCGTCTTCCTCTTCGAGCGAAATCGCGAGGGCGAGGACCTCGGGAGCGCTCAGGTCCTTGAAGTTGCGTCGCATGGGGCGGGAAGATTATCACTGGCCCGGGCCTCAGGCTTGCGGCACTTCAGGCTTGCGACAAGGCAGGCAAGGCTGCTGTCGCGGTACTCACAACTTCGGCGGCATCGATGAGATTTCGGAGCAGCGTCGCATCGACTTCAAGTCTTCCTTCGTACTCCCCGGCGTTTCGCACTTCGTGGGCCTTGGCCAGAACACGCCAAACGGTAGTAGGCAATCCGAGCGTGTGCGGCAGGGCTTGAAACACGAGATAGCGGCTGTCCGAGCGATAGCCGTGCCAACGGAGCGCCGCGAGCGAAAAGGAATGAGCGGCGTTGTAAGCGAGATCGAATCTACTCGAAAGTGCCAGGCTTTCGTTGCAAGCGTCGGCCAGTCTCTCCCTTCCGGAAATCAACAGGCCCTCGAGTTCGCTCCGAGTGCCGGGCTCGACAGCCAGCTTGCCGATGCGGGCGAGGTTGGCGAGTTCCTTGGGGGCTTCAGCCAAGCGCGTCTTCCGATCCTATGAGAAAAACTTTGGGTCGTGCCGTTACCTTCACGACGAACGAATTGCCTTGATTCCGCTTCTTGCGCCAATTCGCCGGAGTATAAACCGTAGGGTTGATGCGGCGCGCGAGGCGCGCCTCAGCGGGTTGCAGCGCCGCAAAAGCGTCGGCGTAGTCCACTGTATCGGACAGCACGAGGACGTCGATGTCGCTGGCGGCGTTGTCGGTGCGCTTGGCGACCGACCCGAAAACGAAGGCCGCGTTTATCCGAGACGCGAGCGGCGCGAGCGCCTCCCGCAACGGATCCGCCAATCCCACGGTCTTCTGGGTGAGATCGCGGAGCTCGGCGAAGACCGGAGAATTCGGATTCGCCTGATAGTGCTTCTGAGTGCCCACGCGGGCGACCGTCACCAAACCACTTTGTTCCAATCGAGCGAGTTCGCGCTGAACCGCGCCGGAACCCGCGCCGACGAGCCCGATCAACTCCGTGGCGTAGAAGCTTCGCTCCGGCTGACCGAACAAGAACGCGAGCACCCGCTGTTGGGTGGCGGAGAAAAGAGCGTCGGCCAGACTCGCGGACCGTGGCGATGAACTCAGCTTCTTACCCATATTGGGTATGCTAATACCCTTTATGGGTATATTCAACCCACGGCCTGTCTCGTCAGGCTTTGACCGCCGTAAACGTGATCGACCGGACCTTCCCGGCGATGTCCGCCATCGTCAGGCCGTTCTTGCGGATCGTCTCGGCCACGGGATCGTCGAGCGTGTCGCCGGCCGCCGCGAGATAGTCGATGTCCTTCGCGATGGTGACGCGATCGAAACCGGCCTCGTGCAGCATGCCGAGGTACTCCTCACGGAGGATGGCGCCGGAGATGCAGCCGACGTAGGCGTACACGTCTTGGACGACCGCTTCGGGAAGCGTCGCGTCGAGCACGATGTCGGAGATGGCCATCCGCCCGCCCGGCTTGAGGACCCGCGCGATCTCCCGGAAGACGACCGCCTTGTCGGGGACGAGGTTGATGACGCAATTGCTCGTCACCGCGTCCACCGTGGCGTCGGCGACCGGAAGGGCCTCGAGGCGGCCTTCGCGGAACTCGACGTGCGTGAACCCGGCGCGCGCCGCGTTCGCCCGCGCCTTGACGAGCATCGACGGCGTCATATCGACGCCGATGACCCGGCCGGTGGGTCCGACGGCGCGCGCCGCGAGGAACGCGTCGATCCCCGCTCCCGATCCTAGGTCGACCACCGTCTCGCCGGGCTCGAGCGCGAGGTGCCCGATCGGCGCTCCGCATCCGAGCCCCAAATTCGCTTCGTCGGGGAGGACGGCGAGATCCGCCGGGTCATAACCCATCCCGATGGCGAGTTGCTCGCTCCCGGCCCCGCCACAGCAGGTGCCGAACTGCTTCCCCTCGGCGATGGCGCCGTAACGCTCCTTGACGATGTCGACGATGGTGCCTGGTTTGATGTCGCTCATTTCGTTCTCCTCGAAGCGGCGGTCGCAACGCGCGGGATGCCGCTCATCAAATGATCGAAGGCTCCGGGGCAACACGACTCGGTGGCGTCCCGTACGGCCACCAGGAGGTTCTCGACGGCATCGACCGTCCCCTGGCGCGACCCGGACGGAAGTCGCGACAGGATGCTCGCCGCGAAGGCCTCGTCTTGGCGCAGGACCTCGGCCGCCGCGCGCTCCCCCGCCGGGGTGAGCGCCGCGCGAAATGCTCGGGCATCCGCACGGTCCGCGGCGCGCTTCACGAGGCCGCGCTCTTCCAACCTCAAGAGGTTGCGGGTGAGCGTGCTCGGCGCGATGCCGAGCCGGGCGCCCAAATCCCCCAGCCGCATGGGCCCTTCGGTCGCAAGGGTCTCGAGCGTCGCGG
>JANMVW010000013.1:0-12903 GCA_031393555.1 Acidobacteriota bacterium | reverse complement strand
GTCGGGCTGGCGGCCATGGCAATCGCGTGCTTCGTACGCGCGTCACGTCAGCGGCGCACGCAACGACGCGGACTTCGCCCCGTTGGCACCGACATCCTGCCCTAGCAAATCATCGGGCGCTGCCGCTGCTGCATCTCATCGTCGGACGGATGCGTGTAGGTCACGGTCGTCAGCGAGCTAACGTCTCTCGGAAACCGTTGCGCCAGGAATAAGTCCCTCGACACCCGGAAAACGATTGGAGCCAACTTCCGCGTGCGGACGAAGTGCAGCGCTGAGTTCTTTCTGGTCGTGTGGAGGCTCCCAATCGGGTAGGCTCATACAAGGAAGGTGCAATGCGCCACCTTGTCATGGTAATCGCTCTCGTCGTTGCGTCGCGCGCGGCCGTTCATGCAGAGGCCTGCACGGCGAGTACCTCGGCAGAAGAGACAGCCATTGACGGTCGGCCGGTTCATGAATGGATCGCCGAACGAAGAAGCGCAGATCCGTCGCGGCGGCAGGCCGCGGAGAAGGAACTTCAAGGTCACCCACGGATTGCGTTGCCAGCCCTCGCTATGGAAAAGTCCGGTCTCCCTGAACCCAGTCATCGCGCAGCCGACGAGTTCGTTAGCGCCCTCGCCAAAGGACAGGGGGGTGCCGTTCCGAGCTTGCTTCCGTTGCTCTCCCGCGACGATTGGAAGTTGCGTGAAACGACGATCCAGATACTCGGCTGGATCGGTCCTGCGGCCGAGACCGCCGCGCCGTCGCTGGTTAGCGCATTACGTGATTCCGCCTGGGGAGTGCGCATGCAGGCGGCTTTCGCGCTGCGAAGCGTCGGCGTCTCTAGGCCTGAGGTCATCTCAGCGCTCCGCGCCCTACTTGGAGATGAAACATGGATCGTGGCCAACGCCGCGTCGATGGCGTTGGCGAGTTCGCCCAGCAAAACGATGCCCGTACTCGTGGAGGCGCTGGGCGACGCCAACCCACGAGTTCGTCGCTTCGCGGCGCACGCGCTGGCCGAGATGGCACAGCCTGCGGAAGCGGCGCTGCCTCAACTGCTTGACATGCTGCGCGACGATCTTCCTGAGGTCCAACTGGAAGTGATGGGCGCGCTGACAAAACTGCCGCCGTCGGAATTGCGGGGCGCCGTTCCAATCCTTCGCCATTTGCTCGATTCGCCGACGCTTCGTTGCGTGGCCGCCCGACTTCTCGCACGCAAGGGGGAGCAGCAAGCCGTGGCCGCGCTTTCCACGTTGATCGCGCTCATGAAGTCTCCTTTTGGCATCGATTCTTGCGCCGATGGAGCGTATGGCGACGTCTCGGCCGTTGGACCGGCCGCGGTACCGGCTTTGGTGCGACTGCTCGACCACCCAGCGACCTGGACCCGGCGGAACGCCGTGATCGCTCTGCAACGCATCGAGCCCCAGACACCGGAATCCCTGCAGGCCATCGCCGGTGTCTTGGCCGACGACTCGTTAGGGGATAACGCGCAGCAGTCGCTCGGGGAGATCGGAGCCAATGCGGTCGAAGTCCTCACGGGCGAGCTGTCATCGGATGTGGCCGTGGCGCGTCGCCGATCCGCGTTCGCGCTAGGGCGCATCGGACCAGCCGCCACTGCCGCTGTGCCCACGCTGCTCGAGCGATTGTCCGTGGAATCCGGCGAGACCAAGGGTGCCATGATCTATGCTTTGGGGAGGATTGGCGGTGAGCGATCGAAAGAGGCGGTGCCTGAACTCAGGCGCACTCTCGCGGACCAAGCGCTTCGCCGCGCGGCGGCTGGGGCTCTCGCCCGCATCGCCGGACCAGCCGCCGCCGACGTGGTGCCGTTTCTCGTCGAAGCTCTTCGGGAACAGGTCAAAGACGCCTGCCCACAACCCGGCGCCGACGAGGAGCTTAGGGCGATCGGCGCCCCAGCGTTACCCACGTTGGTCGGATTGCTTGCCGACGAATCTTTCCCCTCGAAGTTGGCGGTGCTCGGGCTCACGGATGCGCTCGGCTCCGAGGCCCTGGAGGCGGCTCGCCCGATACTCCTCCGCTGGGTTGAAACTGATCGATCGCCCTGGGCGCTCGATGCTGCCGAGAGACTCCAACGTTTGGACGGAACGGCTTCGCCGCGCCTGGTCGAGATCTTCGCGAACGCCACCGAAAACACGAATCCCTGGTCTCGGCTGCGCGGGGCAGAGGGGTTGGTCCGGGCCAGCGCGGACGAGCTGCTCGCGAAACCGATCTTGCTGGAGCTGCGGGAGCACCCGTTCGAAGCGATCCGATTGAGAGCGGAGGCCGCGCTCCAGAGAATGAACAGCAGCGTTCCTCCTGCCTCTCAGCTCAGCAGGTGAGGCTACTTATCCTCCGAGACAACTCCTGATCGGAGGGATGGGTATAGACCGTGGTGGTGAGCGGCGAGACGTGCCGGGCGAACCGTTGCGCCAAGAACAAGTCCTTCGTCGCCTTGTAGACGTTGGTTATCGAGCTGTGACGCAGCGAATGAAACGAGTACACCCGATCAAACCCCGCCCGCCGCTGCCAGGTCGCCCATGCGAACTGGACGCGGCGTTTCGAGATCCGGCGGCGGGACTGGTTCGCGAAGAGCGGCGCGTCGGGCGCGAGATCCTCGCCGCGATTCCGCTTCCACCGCCAGAACCGCCTCAGCTTCACGACGAGCCGGTCGGGCAAGAACACGTCGGCCGCCCGGCCGCCCTTGGCGATCGCGGCACGAACGCGCACCCGCACCCGCGGCGTCCCGTCTGGTGCGAACACATCGCCCACGTCGAGGCCGACGATTTCGGCGAGGCGCAGGCCGGTGCCGAGGGCGAGGGAGTAGATGAGGTGGTCGCGGATGTTGCCGGCGGTCGAGCGGAGGATCAGGCGCTGCTCGTCGGTCGTGAGGGTGGTGGGGGAGAGGTGCGGCATGGCTTACTCCTTCCCGCACAGGTTCCCTCGGTGGGGGAGGAAGTCAAGGCGGGCGGGTTCGATTCCCGCCGCCTCCAGCAATCTTCGGTTCTCACTGGAAATTCATGCCCCAATAGAGTCGCTGGCGCACTACAGAAAGATGTACTTGACGCAAACACGACGGGCAGACTCGACCGCGCTTGCTTCTATCCCCGGCCTAACTACCCTTCCGGTTCTTGAGCTTCGCCTGCTTCGTCTTGGGTTGGAGCCTGGACGCTTGCTTCGGCCCTCCGCTCGGCGCTCGCTTCGCGGTCTCAGGCTTCGGCCAGCCAGACGCCGGGTGCGGTTTCTTGAGAGCGGACGCGACGTTAGACTTCCATGGAGTCTCTATCGCCACGCTCGCGGCCTTGGGGCCTGGGCGGACCTTCGGATTGATCGTTCTTGGCTGTTTGTCTTTCACGTTGCACCGCCTCCCGCTCTACGGGTGGTCTCAACTGTGGAGCCGATGGCATTCGAACCTGTACGGGGCGCGCCACGGTAAGGAGCCCCACCCGAGCTCAAGGCGGGAGCGTATGCCAATTCCGCCACGGCCCCAAATTCTCTACTTTCTTTTCAGTCTCGTCGCCGGCCTTGTCGGCCGATTTTCTCTCCGCCGTCGTGCCTGATTTCGGCTGCTTTCAACGACGGCGAAGTAGATGCGGTGGGGCGTCGGCCAACAGCTGTGAATAGGCGTTTTCATCGCCGCAACCCAACCGGGCGGCCGTCCTGGGGTGGTCCGCAAGCAGGTGACGGCCTCCCACCAGAACGACCCGAGCGCCAGGGAGATGATCGTGTGGTAGCGGAGGTTCCCGGCGGTGGCCCGTAGGATCAGGCGCTGCTCGTCGGTCGTCAGCGTGGTGGGGGACAAATGCGGCACGGCGGCCTCCTGGCCGCACAGGTTGCCTCGGTGGGGGAGGAAGTCAAGGCGATCGGCGCGGAAGGATGGGGGAGCGCGGTCAGCGACGCCACGGGCCCGGATTCGCAGTACGATCCGCCGCGTGCGAACCGTTCACTTTCAGCGCAGATGGAGTTGTGCGAGGTACAACGTGGAGGGAGTTGCATGCGGATCGTGAGGCAACCCAGTGACGACGTCCCGAGCGCCGCTGAATCGGCTCCTCGACGACCGGCATGCGTGGGTGCGGCCGGCGCCCAAGACCGCCTGCCGCATGTGGTGATCTTGGGTGGTGGTTTCGGCGGGCTCTACGCCGCGCGCGCACTGGCCGGTGCGCCCGTCAGGGTGACCGTCGTCGACAAGCGCAATCACCACGTGTTTCAGCCGTTGCTCTATCAAGTGGCCACGGCCGCGTTGAACCCTAGCGACATCGCGACCCCGATTCGGCGCATCCTCCGCCGGCAGTCGAACGCGTCCGTGATTCTCGCCGAAGCGGTGAGGATCGATACGAAAGCCCGGAGAGTTGTCCTCGCCGACGGGAGTCTCGATTACAGCTTCCTGATCCTGGCGACGGGAGTGATGCACTCGTACTTCGGTCGCGACGACTGGTCCCGTAACGCTCCGGGTCTGAAGACGGTCGAGGACGCTCTCGAAATCAGGAGGCGCATTCTCCTGGGGTTCGAAGCGGCTGAGCGGGAACCCGATCCGGGGGCGCAGCGACGCTGGCTCACTTTCGTCGTGATCGGTGGAGGACCGACGGGTGTCGAACTGGCCGGTGCCCTTGGTGAGATCGCACGGCACGTGCTGACCCGCGATTTTCGGCGCGCAGATCCAAGCAGCGCCCGCATCGTGCTGATCGAGGCCGGTCCCCGGATTCTGCCGTCGTTTGCGCCCGAGTTGTCATCCTGGGCCACCGAGAAGCTGGGACGTCTCGGCGTCGAAGTGATGACGGGTTCTCCAGTGACCGCGATAGACGCAAGGGGCATAGGGATTGGCGAGACCAGGATTGAGGCCGGGACCGTGCTTTGGGCAGCCGGGGTGTCGGCTCCTCTACTCTCCCACTCGCTTGGCGTGCCTCTCGACGCCGCAGGGCGGGTGATCGTCGGTGGTGATCTTACGGTTCCTGGAGCACCGGAGGTGTTCGTGATCGGCGATCTCGCCAGATTCGATCAGGAAGGACGGCCTCTGCCCGGGAACGCTCCGGTAGCGATCCAGCAGGGGAGGCACGCTGCCGCCAACGTCGTGCGCACGATCGGCGGCCTTTCGAACGCTACTTTTCGTTACCGGGACCGCGGTGCCCTGGCCACCATCGGGCGAGCAGCCGCGGTCGCGGAGCGTGGCCGGGTGAGGATTTCAGGATTACTCGCGTGGGTCCTGTGGCTCGTGGTCCACATCTTTTGGCTTATCGGGTTCCGCAACCGTTTCCTCGTCCTGGCGGAGTGGGCTTGGGCCTACCTGCGTTACGAACGCGGCGCTCGACTGATTACGGGGGATTCGCGGATTCCATGAGGCGCGACTCTGGTGGTGGGCCGCGTTGTCAACTCAGAAGAAAGCGAGTGGACCCGCCCGCTGGTCCCGTTGTGTGGAAAGATGGTCGTGATGAGTCGCGACCAACATGCCGATTCGTTCCGCCGCTGGGGTTACCTTCAGGCCGACCTGGATCCTCTGGGGCGGCTCGCTCCCTTCGCGCACCCCGAGCTTGACGACCTGCACGATCCGGAAGCCGATCGGTGGCGTTCCATCTATTGCGGCCCGATCGGCGCGCAGTTCATGCACATCCCGTATCCGGACAGGTGCCGGTTCATCGCGGCACGGATGGAGGTCGAACCACCCGTACCGGACCGCCGCCGTATCCTAAGTCGCCTGGCGGAGGTCGAGCTGTTCGAGAAGTTCCTGCACGCGAGGTACGTCGGCACCAAGAGGTATTCCCTTGAGGGAGCGGCGGCCCTCGTGACGCTGCTCGACACCGTGCTGGAAGCGGGCGCCGAGCGAGGCGCGCAGCTTGCGCTTATCGGGATGAGCCACCGGGGCAGGCTTTCCGTGATGACGCGCGTGGTGGGCGTTTCACCCGCGCTCGTCTTCGCCGGGTTCAACGATGTCGATCCGCGAAGCGCCCTGGGTGGGGGCGACGTGAAGTACCACCTGGGCGCCACCGGTGACTATCGGACCCCTGGCGGCGGGACGATCGGAACACACCTGGTCTCCAACCCCAGCCACCTGGAGGCGGTCGACCCGGTCCTGATGGGGCGCGCCGGCGCCCGGCAGAGGCGGCTCGGCGACGACGGCCCAAGGCGCGTCCTTCCGATCGCGGTGCACGGGGACGCAGCGTTCGCGGGGCAGGGGATCGCCTCGGAGACGCTGAACCTGGCGGGCCTGCCGGGATTCTCCGTTGGCGGAACGGTTCATATCATCATCAACAACCTGATCGGGTTCACGACCACACCGTTGCACCTACACACCTCTCGATATGCCGCGGACATAGCCCTGCGGCTTGCGATTCCGATTTTCCACGTGAACGGTGAGGACCCCGACGCGGTGGCCCGGGCCGGACGCATCGCGCTGGACTACCGGTACGCGTTCGCGAGCGACGTCGTGGTCGACCTAATCGGCTACCGGCGCTACGGTCACAGCGAGGTGGACGATCCGACCACCACCCAGCCCCTCCTCTACCGGCGGATCGCCGAACGTCCGATGCTCTGGGAATCGTATGCCGCTCGAGTAGGCGCCGGATCGGAGGAGGCCGACGCTCTGCGGATTTCGATCGAGGCGGATCTGGAGCGGGAACTCGAGGCCGGCAGGGGGATGACGGCGAAGCCGGTCCTGCGGCAGCTTCCTTCCTACTGGGATCCTTACACGGGAGGCCCCTGGCGGGAAGATCGGGACGTCGAGACATCGGTACCGGCGGATCGGCTCGAGGAGATCGCACGACGGATCACCAAGCCGCCCGATGGATTCGCGTTACATCCGAAAGTGGCGAAGGGGCTGGAACGCAGGCTCGCGATGGGTCTCGGTGAGGCGCCGGTCGATTGGGGCATGGCGGAGGCACTCGCCTTCGGTTCGCTGGTGCTTCAGGGGACGCCCGTGCGATTCGCAGGCCAGGACAGCCGGCGAGGCACCTTCAACCAACGGCACGCGGTCTGGGTGGATCAGGAGACGGGGCGAGAGCATGTCCCCCTGCAGCACCTGCACGCCTCCCAAGGTTTCTTCGAGATCCTGGATACGCCGCTGTCGGAGGCCGCGTCGGTCGGCTACGAGTACGGCTTCAGCCGCGACTATCCGGAAGCGCTCGTTTGCTGGGAGGCTCAGTTCGGCGACTTCGTCAACGGCGCTCAGGTGATCCTCGATCAGTTCGTGGCGGCGGGGGAGGACAAGTGGGGGCTGCTGTCCGGCCTGGTGCTTCTGCTTCCCCATGGCTTCGAAGGACAAGGCCCGGAGCACTCTTCCGCGCGGCTGGAGCGGTTCCTTCAACTCGCAGCGGAGGACAACATGCAGATCTGCCAGCCGACGACGGCCAGTCAGTATTTCCACCTCCTGCGTCGGCAGGCCCTGAGCTCGTGGCGCAAGCCGCTGGTGATCTTGACGCCCAAGGGGATGCTGCGACTCGCCTCCGCGGCGTCGGACCGATCGGAAATGACGCGCGGGCTCTTTCTGACCGTCCTTCCGGATCCTGGGGCCGCGGGCGTCCGTCGCGCCCTCTTCTGCTCGGGCCGGATCGGTCACGAGCTGCGAGCCGAGCGGGCCAGGCGGAACGCGTCCGATGTGGCGGTCGTCACGCTGGAGCAGCTCTATCCGTTCCCCGAGAACGACCTCGTGGCGGCACTTGCCGAACTGTCCGGAGCGAGGGAGGTCGTCTGGGTGCAGGAGGAGCCGGCCAATATGGGCGCGCTCTCCTTCGTGCGGCCGCGGCTGCAGCGGCTTGTGGGGGACAGGCAGGTGACGACCGTGAATCGGTCCGCGAGCGCCAGCCCCGCCACGGGCTCGCCGAAAGCTCACGCCATCGAGCAAGAGAGCCTCATGGATCTCGCGTTCACCAGGTTCGGCTGAGCCCCGTCGCCTCCGTCATCATCTCGAGGCTACGGCTTGATTCGCGGCGCGCGATGGTCGGGTCGGGGAACCCTACGCAGCCCTTCGTAGCCCCGCCAGGAACCTCCCGACCGGACTCATCTCTATCTGTATCGGTTCATAGCGCGCCCCCGCTACCAGTCCACAGGTGGAATTTGCAGGTAACAAGCTCCCGACAGCCGGGAGTGTGCGCATCTGCACGTCGAGTCGGGCTTCGCCGGGAACGACGCTGACGCCGCCGACGAACGCCCGCACAAACTCCTTCCGATCTTCAAGGCTCCCGGATTCCATCAGATGCGGCAGATCGCGTAACGCTGCCAGACCGCCGCGAAGATACGCCACGAGCTGGGTCAGATTGTTGAGGAGACCCAATCTCACGGCGCCACGCCAGAACAGACCCTGAGCTTTGTACTGCAGGAACTGCGAGATGAAGGAGTCATCGAGTTCATTGATCGAGGAAAATACCGTCTGCGCTGAACGCCGCCACCCCACGCCATGCCGTTGGCGATCGTGAGCCGCACGTCGTCACGCCGTAGAACCCTGACATGCGGCACACACTCGGGTTAAGCACGCGGCAGTTGGCCCGGCCCCGCGCTGCCGGAATCTCACCCGCTCGGCAGGGTCTCGGAGTTCAGCCCCGTGGCCCCCCGAGCCGCGGTTGCCACTCCGCGGCTAATCGAGAGACGTATCGGAGCATGGTCGACGACGCCACAGATCGAAATTGGCGGTAAGATCCACCACCAGAAGCGGGAGGATGTCTGATGCGTTGTCGCGTCGTACTCGGTGCGTGGATCGTCTTTTCAGCGGCGAGCGGTCACGTATCCGCGTATTCGTTGAATCACACCAAGGACGACGTTGCGATCGTCACGATCGAGCCGGCGGCGCCGGTTCCTCGCGGAACCGAAACCACGTTCGTGCTCGACGTTCAGTACACGCTGGATTCGATCGATGAGGGTACGCTGACCGTTGGGTTTAACATGCACAACCCGTCGAACAACCCGCACGCCTATGAGCTCGTTGAGACGCGGCTGGTCAAACGGGGGACCGACCGGATCAAGGTCAAGGCGAAGTCCATTCCCGTAGCCTGGGACAGTGGCGGAGGGTTCGAGGTGTGCGTTCAGCTTGGCCCCAAGCGCGAGGACGACCGATGGAGACCCCTGGCAGTCGACTTCCGCGATATTCCCACGTTTGGGACGGGCGACTCGATCGCACCCGGCGGGAAACTCGACGACCGACCCGCGACGATCGCCAGCGCGCCAACGAAGGACGACGTGGCGATTCGAATCATCGGGCCGACGGGGCCGGCGTTGCGGGGCGTCGAAACAGAGTTCACGTTCGACATCGACTACACGCTCGACTCCGTAGCGGAGGGTGTGCTGAGCGTCGCGTTCAACACCGCGGGTCCGAACACCGATCGGATCGTGGAAATGCGCCCGATCACTCGCGGTAGCGGCCGGATTCGCATCAAGACGAAAGTCGTGCCCGCGGACTGGAGGGAGCGAGGGGCGTTCCACGCCACGGTGAGCCTCGGGCCGAAGTTGGATGGGACGACGACATCTTGGAACAGCATCGTGCGTAAGATCATCGAGATTCCGACCGCGCCGTGATCGGCGGCCAATGCGGCGAAGGTCATATCTCCGGCCGGTCGGCACGCTTCGTTCAAGTTGGGCCGAGACCGAGCCTCGATCCTCCGGCGCCGCCTGCGCGTCGGCCTCGGCGGGGCACAACTGGCGGCATTCTTCTAGAACCTTCAGTAAACGCCGCGCGGCGGCCAAGTCACGGGGTGCCCGCCCGGCCCATCGTCTCAGGCGCCCGGGACGACTCCGAAGGGTGGAGCGGGATACGCTCCGCGACGTTCGGCGCTGAGGCCCACGTCGGAGTAGCATGAGAGCGCGTGGATGAAGGGTTCAGGCGCCGTCGCGCGGGCCCAAAAAATCGCGGGACCCCTGCAGTGATTGCGTAGATAGGAGGAAAGGAGCAATGGCTGACTTTGTGAAAGCAGCGACGACAAGTGAGATCCAACCGGGTCAGGCGCGTCTGGTCGAGGTGAAGGGCAAGCAGATTGCTTTGTTCAATGTCGGCGGCCAGTTTTTCGCCCTCGACAACACCTGCACGCATCGCAGCGGGCCTCTCGCTGAGGGAGAGGTGTCGGGGAACGAAGTGACCTGTCCTTGGCACGGCGCCAGGTTCGACGTTCGGACAGGCGAAGTCATGGGGCCGCCGGCCCAGCGAGCCGTTGCGCGATACGGCGTTCGCGTGACCGGAACGGACATCGAGGTTGAAGTCTAGGAGTAGCCGCCCATCACGGCAAAGAAGGAACTGAAGTATGCCGACCTCCGACCCGAACGACGCCCGCCCAGAGAAGCTGCCTGGGATCCGGCACCTGATCGCGGTGGGCAGCGGCAAGGGCGGCGTCGGCAAGTCCACAGTCAGCGTGAACCTGGCGATCGCACTGCAGCAGCTCGGCGGGCGCACTGGACTCGTCGATGCCGACGTCCTCGGCCCGAGCATCCCCGGCATGTTAGGACTTCCGTTCGGTGAGTCACCCGCTACAACCCCGGACCTCAAGATCGTCCCCGCCGATTGCCACAACTTGAAAGTGATCTCGATGGGCATGATGACCGGAGACGACAAGCCGGCCATCTTACGCGGACCGATGGTGAGCAAGTACCTTCGTGCGTTCATCGACACCGTGCAGTGGGGTCTGCTGGACTACCTCATTATCGATCTCCCGCCTGGGACCGGAGACATTCAGCTCACGCTGGCGCAGAGCTTCCCCTTGTCGGGTGTGATCATCGTGACGACGCCCCAGAACGTGAGTCTGAAGATCGCCCGCCGGGGTTTGCGGATGTTCGAGACGGTGCACGTCCCCATCCTTGGCATCATCGAGAACATGAGCACCTTCACCTGCCCGCACTGCGGAAAGGGCACGGACGTGTTCCGCCGGGGAGGCGGTGAACGGATGAGCCGGCAGATGGGCGTCCCGTTCCTCGGTGCGATTCCCTTGGACGCCGACATCGTCGAATCTGGGGACGAAGGTCGTCCGATCGTCCTGGAGAAGCCGAATTCGGTGGTGGCCAAGGCCTACATGGCGATTGCCACCGAGCTCGCCGGCCGGCTACAGCATGCGTCGTCACCGGCGGTGAAGCCGTTCGCGTTGACGTGGGACAGCGGTGAAGGCGAGCCCGCCTGGGTCGAGAGTGCCATCCTGCTGTCGGGCTCGCGGACGACGGCGATCGGCTTCCGCCGGCGTGATGCTCGCACGCTGTCCGTGCTCTGGGAGGACGGGCGGCAGAACGACTTCGACGTCCGGGATCTCCGATTGGCGTGCCCTTGCGCCGTGTGTGTCGAGGAAATGAGCGGCCGTCCGCTCCTGGATCCACAGAGCGTGCGAACGGACGTCACCCCCCGCACGATCACGAGCGTGGGCAACTACGCCATCACCGTCAACTGGAACGACGGTCACAGCTCGGGGATCTTCTCGTTCGAGTACCTGCGGGCCTTGGGGGAGCGCGGCGCAGCCCGGGTGGTGGAAGATGTCTGACGTCCTACCGGTCGACCCCACGATCACCATCGGCGCCGAGGCTTCACAGGCCGACCCCGATACCTACAAGTTCACGGTCAGCCGGACGGTGCATCCGGGAGGCCCGTTCTTTTTCGACAGCAGGGAGCGGGCTGCCGGCTCGCCGCTCGTCGAGCAACTCTTCGCCCTCCCGGGCGTCGCTCATGTGCTCGTGGCCGAAACCGTGGTAACGGTGGGGAAGGACTCGAAGGTCGCATGGTCGGCACTGAAATCGGCGATTGGCGCGACCATCCGCACGCAGCTGCTCACGGGTGTGCCCGCGATCTTCGAGGCCCCTCGTTACACGGGCGGGCGCGAGCGAACCGATGCCGAGATTCGCTCGGTCGTGCAGGAACTCCTGGATCGGGAAGTCAACCGTTCCATCGCCTCCCACGGTGGTCAAATCTCCATCGTGGACGTCCGGGAGGGGAACCTCTTCATCGCCATGAGCGGTGGGTGCCAGGGTTGTGCTGCCTCTTCCGTAACGCTGCGGAAGGGGTTCGAGGTCATGGCGCGCAAAGTGGCACCGGAGATTGTCGACATCGTGGACACGACGGACCACGCGGCCGGCGAGAAACCCTTCTACCAGCACACAGTCTAGGAGACGTCGATCGCAAAGCGATGCGCAGCGTGACGCGACGTCGGGGGTGAACCGCGAGGCGCAGCATGCCCGCCCCGCCTTGCTGCTCGGGGGCTAGGAATAACTTCGAGGTGGGGAGGCCCTCCGTTCTGGAGCCGCGGATCGCGGTATCATCGGTCGATCGCAGGCGTTCCGCTCTGATGCGGACGGAATCGTGGTCAGGGACCGGTGGATCCGATGGCGATGGAAACCGTCTCCGATGCACTGCAACGTCTGACGGCTGCCGGCTACACGGACGACTTTCGCGCCGAGACGCACGGTCTCCGAAGCCGTTCGAAAGGGACAGTCCATCCTCCGAATCTCTTCCGCGTCGATGAGGTCGTTCGTTTCGAAGGGGACAGCGACCCCAGCGATGAGTCCGCCGTATTCGCGCTGACCTCGGAGGCCGATGGCACAAAGGGAACCTACACGGTCGCCTACGGTCCCAAGATGGACGCGCTGGATGCGGACATGGTCAGGCTACTACCGTCGCGCTCTCGGTGATTCGACCCCCACCCCGCGATCCGCCTTCGCCACTCCTCGGCCTCGGTGGAATCCATCTGTCGGCATTCCTCTAGAACCTTCAACAACCGTAGCGCTGCGACCGTGTCGTCGGGCGACATCGAGGCGAACACGCGGTCCATGTCCTCCATGGCATAGCGTTGGCGGTGGCGTGGGTGTAGCGTGACGTTTTCATAAAGGAGAGTCAACCATGAGCGAGATTTTCACGAAGGGATTCAAGTCGCCGGACGAGACTCGCAAGTTCAAGGCGCACGGCCAATTGGAGCTACTGAAGTTCGGCGACGCAGCGACTATTGGCCGCGGGGTGTTCGAGCCCGGCTGGAAGTGGTCGAACGACGTGAA